>CAJUEB010000183.1 GCA_910585135.1 uncultured Eubacteriales bacterium | reverse complement strand
CGCTGATGATACTTGGCGGGGGACTGCCCGGGAAAGTAGGTCGTTGCCGCTTATTTTGGTCCTATGGTCAAGCGGTTAAGACACCGCCCTTTCACGGCGGTAACCCGGGTTCGATTCCCGGTAGGATCACCAAAACAATCCGTCCAAAGAATGCGTGAGCATGATTTGTTGACGGATTTTTCGCTAGAGACGCCAAAGAGCACATCATGCGATTTGTATGCGATTCGAACGTGAAAGACAGCCTGAACCAGTAAGTTGGTTCGGGTTTTTTGTATAAAGAAAACTTTGTGTTTGACACCAATGTCATTAAGTTAGTGAAACAATGAAATCCACCGTTTTTGTAGGCACAGATTCGCTCTTTGCAGTACATTGTGATCCATTGTATGGCGTATTTGACTAATATGATGTATTTGGGCATGAAGCTTTTGTGATTGTGTTGTTTTATGGAAACTGTAACGGGAGGCGATCCTGTGTGATTCTAAACAGGATAAAAACATCTCTATTTCCCAGAAGTTAGGAACGGGCGAAATATTGCCCGGGATTGCTAAAAGACAGCATCCTATTTTTCTCTTTTTTCTTTTATTATAAAAGGAGAAAGGAGTCGAAGAAGATGGAAAAAGAAAACTTTTTGTCGGAAAACCTGAAGGCATGCCAGCGATCGCGCGGAATGTCCCTCATGGAGTTTGCAGAAGAACTTGATGTGCCGAAATCAACATTGCGGGCGATCTTGAAGGACGGCAACACGACTCTTGAAACCGCTATTCGCATTGCGGGGAATATGGGAATCGGGCTGGATCGTCTGGTGCATGACAGGCAGTTTTCAGATAAACAGCTTATCTTAGAGTATTTGGAACGGGCAGGCAACTGGTTTATGTCCCTTCCTGAAGAAACGAGGGGGAAAATTGCGGGGCTGATTGCGGAAATCTGGACGTTGATGGGCAAATAAAAGGGGTTGTGGAACGAAGGTTCATGCTTTTCGTTCCACCGCAAAGCGAGCGGAGGTGACTATCCGGTGGACAGTCGAGGGTTCTGCCCCGGGGAAGTTTAATTCTCCGATTTTTATCCTGATTTGGTATGGTAATGATACGTCGGTGTGCGAAATGACAAAATCTGATAAAATAGAATACATAAACAGGCGTTTTGGGAATAACGGCAGTGTCGGCTGAGAAAAAATTTGTTTCCCTTGATGAAGCGGCCGGGAAAATATGCGCAGATTCGATTATCCCTTATTCGCCTAGGATTCCATTCGTTTGCCCAGGAGAAGAGATTACGGAGGATATCGTCAGATATATCGGGATGTTGCGGTCGGATGGGAAGAAGGTCATTGGCGCAAATGATAAAGGTGAGGTTTTAGTGGGAAAAGAGAGGGAAAACGCATCATTCATTCGTAGCTCGAACATGAAAACAAGGAGCTATTGCATGAACGGAAGAATAAATTTGATATGCTCCCTTCTAGGCAGACAAATGAAATAAAAAAACTTGCCATCTAGGAGAGAGCACATTTATGCCTAAAAGGAAAATATTTGCTGAATCGAAATCATACAGAGCAATAAGCTGGCATTAAAATCACGTCCTTGTGCCATTTGCATCCCTGAAAGCGCAAGTCAAACGGACAGCTGCTTATTTTATCGCTGCTGGAATAATTCGATCAATTCTCCGCTCGGACCGGTCAAGAAGATGATGCGGATGCCGCCGAAGAGTGACGAATCGTATGGCTCTTCTGTCCGGAATGTATCGATGCCTTTTGCACGAAGTTCTTTTACGGTTTCATCTATGTTTTCTACCGCAAAGCAGAAATGTTCGCAAAGTCCGTTTCCCGCTGGCATCATAGCCGGATCGCTCGGGCAGACGAGTTCGATCGTGGTTCCCCCTTCAAATTCTATATGCAGCAGGTGCTTGGAAGTCCCATTCTCCAGATTGAGAATGCCTTCTGCGCCTTTTTTGCCGCCAAACAGGGAATAAAATTTAGTGGATTCATTCAAATCTTTTGTGTAAAGTGCAATGTGTCCTATCTTCATAATCAGTCCTCCTTCTGTGAGCGTATCTAAAAATACTTGTCTGACAATTCATTATTTGGCAATTCATTGTCTCTTTTTGGCGCCTTATGTTATCATTATACTGAATCGAGATAGAAATTCAAGAACGTACTTTAAGGATAGAAACTAACAAAAATGAAAGGATAGCGGCGATGAAAATGATATGTGAGACAGATTATGTATGCCCGGTAACGGCAACGGTCAAGGTGATGGGCGGCAAGTATAAACCGGTTATTTTGTGGAATTTGTATCAGAATACCTTTTATTTTGTGGAATTTGTATCAGAATACCTTGCGCTATAGTGAGATTCATAAAATTGTGCCGGAGGCAACAGACAAAATGCTGGCACAGCAATTAAAGGAGATGGAACGGGAAGGCCTTATTTCAAAGACGGTATATCCGGAAGTACCGCCGAAAACGGAATATACGCTTACCGCGTTTGGCGAGAGCCTGATGCCGGTGCTGGATGCGATGTGCGACTGGGGCGAGCGGTATTTGGAAAAGCTGGAGCGGCCGTCGTGCAGGAAGCCGTACAGCAAGGATCACGCGGCGGAAGCTGACCACAGAAAAAGCACATAGAGATGAAGCACTGTGCCGCTTACGGCTGCTGCTTAACGATAAAATAACGAAACGATAGAACCACCGTATATGGAAACCAGCGTAGCGGTGGTTTTTTGATGGGAAAAACTTTAGAATAATAGAAATACAAAGCGACCGCGGCAAAGAAGGAACACAGTTTAACACGATCTTGCAGGAATAGGAGGCGTTTCATGGGAACAGTATACGGATATGCGCGTGTAAGCGCACGGGATCAGAACGAAGACAGGCAAATGGTTGCTTTACAGGAAATACCAGTGGATGATAAAAACATTTACCTTGATAAGCAGTCCGGCAAAGATTTTAACAGGCCGATGTACCGCAAGCTTTTGAAACGGTTAAAGCCGGATGATTTATTGTATATCAAAAGCATCGACCGGCTGGGGCGGGATTATAAGGAAATTTTAGAGCAATGGAGAGTTCTGACGAAGGAGAAAAGGGTTGATGTGGTGGTGATGGATATGCCGCTTCTGGATACACGGCGGGGGAAGGATTTGATGGGGACGTTTCTCAGCGATATCGTGCTTCAGGTTTTGTCTTTTGTGGCGGAAAATGAACGGGAAAATATCCGGCAGAGGCAAATGGAGGGTATTCTTGCAGCGAAAAAGAAGGGCGTTAAATTTGGGCGGCCGAGGAAAACGCTCCCGCCAAAATTCGAGGATGCATTTCAGCATTGGTCTTCCGGCAAGCTCCTGACACGGCAGGCAGCGGAATTTTGCGCGATGGCAACGTCCACGTTTTATCGCCGGGCAAAGGAACGCGAAGCTTGTGCGCAGTTGAAGGAAAAAGAAATGTAGAAAGTCCGGCTGTGCTGGTGTGTTGGTCTCGTTTTAGCGCTGGATTTTTGTACAAGAAAACCTGCGTTTGGCGCAGGAAAGGTTTTGGAAATTCTGCTGGGTGTTTATCGTGCATGACAGGCGGCAATATCGCAGGCGATTTTTCCTGCATTATAAAAAACAATTTATATTTTAAGGCATAAATCGTCGTTTCAAAAAGTGTACTTTTTGAGACAAAAACCTAAAAGCAAAAATTGTACCAAATCATTAAAATCTCGCTGCATAACACGAAAATTTAATTGAAATTACACTAAAGATTTGTTACTATAATGTCGATAACATTAAAAGGATAAAAAATTAAAAAGTCCAAACTTTTTGATTACGGGATCGTTGTATGCAACCGCAGACGATATGCAAAACAGTTCATCAATATAATAAATATCCCGTTTCGGGTAAGGACATGAACCGGCTTTTCGCGATTGCGGAAGACTGCCAAAAGGTGAAAAACTATGTCTTTCAGCGCTATAGCGGAATCAACAGCCCACTCACTGATACAAACCAGTACCACCGTCAGATTCATATCAAGCTATACCCAGAAGAAAGCCGCATCGAATTAAACGTTCCGATAGATGTGCGGGTACGAAGCAGAGTTGATTATACTAACACTATTGGCATTGCGATGGAGGTAAACACAATGCTGACCACTGATGCGGGGCATTGTTTTGGCAGCGATTTGGGTAAGCTGCATGATGACTATGCGGAGTGGGTTCTTATGCAGACCAGCTGTTACCACAGGAATAAAACGGCAAATTCCGGACGAAAAAAATATCACGCTGTGCGGGGGCGTTATGAGGAACGCTTGCACAGCTATATTAATCAGGAGCTAAACCGATTTTTGCGGGAGGAAAAGCCGAAGATCATATATAGCGAAGCTCCCCGGTACGCAGGCGCAGACAG
>CAJUEB010000182.1 GCA_910585135.1 uncultured Eubacteriales bacterium | reverse complement strand
AACAAAACGACTGGTGCGCGCCTCTGCCGACACGGCCGCGCAATTGATGAAGCTGTGCCAGCCCAAAACGCTCCGCATTTTCGATCACAATAACGGTCGCATTGGGAACATTAATCCCCACCTCGATCACCACAGTAGCGACCAGAACGTCGATCGCACCTTCATAAAACTGCGCCATGATCCGATCCTTTTCTGCCTGTGCCATCGCACCATGAAGCAGCGCCACCTTATGATTTTGAAACCTGTCAGAGAGTTCCCGCACCGTTTGTTCGGCGGATTTCGCATCGAGCAGATCAGAATCCTCGATCAGCGGCGTTACCACATAAGCCTGTCTGCCAGCCGCAAGCTGCTCTTGTACAAAATCATAGCATTTATCCCTGCTTTCTGACGTCAGGCTTCTCGTCAGAATAGGCTGCCTTCCAGGCGGCAGCTCATCGATCACCGACACATCCAGATCACCATAAAGAATCACGGCCAACGTCCTCGGGATCGGCGTCGCTGTCATGACCAGGATATTGGGGTTATTTCCTTTTTCCTTTAATTTCATTCGCTGTCCTACGCCAAATCGATGCTGTTCATCGGTGATCACAAGCCCTAAATGCGCAAATTCCACTTCCGGCTGTATGATGGCATGCGTGCCGACCAGGATTTCGACCTCCCCTGACTTTAGTTTCTCCAGCGTTTCCCGTTTTTGTGCAGCTTTCATCGAGCCGGAAAGAAATCCCGCCGTGATCCCGTGTGCCGCAAAGCTCTTGCAAAGGCCATCGAAATGCTGCCTGGCAAGAATTTCCGTAGGTGCCATTAAAACGGCCTGGCAGCCGCTCCGTACCGCCTTGTACATCGCGATTTCCGCCACCGCAGTCTTGCCACTGCCCACATCCCCTTGCACCAGACGGTTCATCATCCGGCTGCTTTCCAAATCCTCCTCAATTTCCGCCACGCATCTTGCCTGCGCTCCTGTCAGCGGATACGGCATGGAATCTATATATGCATCCGTTTTGGCATCCTTCGAAAAAGCAATTCCCAAAGAAGCATCTCCCATGCCTTGCCGCGCCATCAAAAGTCCCGCTTCAAGCACCAAAAGCTCATCGAAGATCAGACGGTATTTCGCTTCCAAAAGCTTCTGTTTTTCCTGGGGGAAGTGAACGTTTTCCAGCGCATAGGAAAGACTGCACAGCCTGTTTTTTTCGCGGATTTTCTGGCTGAGAAAGTCTACAGCCTCCGTATACAGCATTCTGATGGAACGCTGCCAGCTCCGCATTTCCTTCTGGGTAAGCCCCTTTGCCAGCGGATAGACCGGAAGGATACCCGCGTCCATCTCTCCCGCATCGCCAAAATCAGGATGAACCATCTGCATCTTGCCGAAATTACTGACGGGTTTGCCGTAAAAAACATATTCGCTTCCCTTTTGAAAACGCTTCATCAGATATCTGGCATTAAAAAAAACCACCTCGATCGTGCCGGTATCATCCGATATGAGCAGCCGCAGCAGTTGTTTTCTCCCGTATTTATATCGATCGCTTACGATAAGCATCACTTTGCCCTTTATGACTGCCGGCTGGTCTTGCACAAGCGCACAGATACTGACTCTGTTTCGCCGGTCCTCGTAACCCCGCGGGAAAAAAAGTATCAGGTCTTTCAGGGTTGCGATATTTAATTTGCCTAGGGCTTCCGCTTTTTTCGGACCAATCCCTTTTAGCTGGGTTATCTTGTCTTCAAGCTTCATCTATTTGCTCACCTCGATATGCCTTCTGGCAATATTTTTGGACAGAATTCCCGTCACGACGACCGTAACCTTCGATGGCTTTTGCTCCAATATCCTCCCGGTATATTCATAGATATGATCTATTATCTCCCCTGTAATGTTTTTAATGCTCGTACCAAAGCGAAGCACGACATATACTTTGATTTCAAGCCCGGCTTCCGTTTGAACGACCTCAATGCTGCCGGCCTCTTCATCATAGAGGTTGATCTTGGAAGCGATTCCCGGCACGACGTTCATATACTTACCTTTAAAGTTATGCAGAAGTGCTTTCCCACCGCTGTCCTCTACCGCATTCATGACGATTTTATTGATGATGCTTTGTGAAAAACGAACATCTCCTAATTTCGTTTCAAAATCAAACACAATGCCGCTCCTCTCCAAAAAATTCCTTTATCTTTATTTTACCATACACAAACGTTTATGCACAACGCCTATCATCTTTTCATATGATAGGGCAGGGGGAATTATTATGAACAAATACAACTATCGAAATTGTCCGCCGCCAAAACGGAAGCCAAAGAAAAAATGTCCGGATAAAAAGCTCGGTCTTATCATGGTGCTGCTCGGTGTGGTAACCGTATTGGCTCTGTTCCTCCCTGCAAAGTACTGGGTGTTGCTGCTGAGCGCTGCTCTGATCGTCTTCGGAATCATTTTACTGAAAAACAAATAAGCGCCCACACATCCGTGAGCGCCGCTTTTGCATAAAATCTTAGATAGCACGGTTTACTTTGCCTGACCGTAAACATTTCGTGCATACTTTCGCTTTTCTGACTGTTCCGTTATCATTGATTCGTACTGTTTGAATGTTTGCATTCCACTTTCTTCTCGTATGTCTGTTGGAATGGGATACATTATTTCCGGAAACCTGGCCTTTCCCACAAATTGCACACTTTCTTGACATCTGCCGCACCTCCTTATACATATGGTATCTAAATGCTTTCGCTATTTCATTTTCGTGATTTCGTAACCGCAGCCTGCAGATTTCCTACAGGCTCGAACAAATGACATTATACCATATCGATATTCCAAACACAAGGATTTTTTCAACGGAATTTCACGGATTCTTCCTGATCCTGCCAGCACGCCCTAACCATTCCAAATCACGACCTGACCGCTCTGCCGGGTCTTGTTCATATCGATCACCCTTTGATTGCTGCTTCCCCTGAACTGAAGCGTCAAATCACGCTTTTCTTTTTGATATGGTCCATCGATGAGGATATCCGTAAGCGCCAGAAGCTCCCCGACCGCAGGCTTTTCTCCAGACAGTTCCTGTAGCTGCTCCAGAGTATATCCGCTAAAAGAAACGACCGACAGATTCCTTTCCTTCACCTTCCTTGCCAAGCTGGTAAAAGCCTCCGGCTGGCAAAACGGCTCTCCCCCGGAAAATGTCACGCCCGCAAGCAGCGGATCCTTATCGATTTCTGAAAGCAGCTTATCGATGCTGCATACCGTCCCGCCATCAAAAGCATGCGTTTCAGGATTATGGCAATCTGCACAATGATGCGGGCAGCCCTGGCAAAAGACCGTAAACCGAATGCCCGGTCCATCGACGATCGATTCCCGCATGATACCGGCAAGACGCAAGGAATCAGCGTTTTCCATTACAATGCCTCCATTTCAGCGCCCAGGCTGTGCTTCACCCTGTCCTTTTCCTCTGCGGTCTTCGCATCGTTCCAGTTGTCCATCGTCCCAACCAGATACCCGGTGATTCGCCTGATTCGTTCAAAACCCTGGTCGCCGTCATCCTCTGTCCGATGGCAATGCGGACATTCATTGTCGATAATCCCTGTATATCCACAGACCGGATCTCTGTCTACTGGATGATTGATCGAGCCATAGCCCACGCCGCTCTCCTTCATGCACCTGACAACCTGCTCAAAGGCGTCCAGATTTTTGCACGGATCTCCATCAAGCTCCACATAGGTGATATGGCCTGCGTTTGTGAGCGCATGATACGGCGCTTCCAGCTTGATCTTATCAAAAGCATTGATATTGTAGTAAACAGGAATGTGGAAAGAATTGGTATAATAATCCCTGTCCGTAACGCCTTCAATCACGCCGTACTTTGCCCGGTCGATCCGCACAAACCTGCCCGAAAGGCCTTCGGCAGGCGTAGCGATCAGCGTATAGTTAAAACCCGTCCTGCGCGTGGCATCATCCATCTTCTTGCGCATAAAACCGATGATCTCAAGACCCAAGCTCTGTGCTTCCTGCGTTTCCCCGTGATGGCTGCCGATGAGTGCTTTCAAACATTCCGCCAGCCCGATAAATCCTACTGTCAGCGTCCCGTGCTTCAGTACCTCCGCCACGGAGTCCTCAGGCTTTAGCTTGTCCGAATCCAGCCAGATCCCCTGCCCCATCAGGAACGGGTAGTTTTTCACTTTCTTGGACGCCTGGATCTTATAGCGTTCCATCAACTGGTTGATGCACAGATCCACCTTCCGCTCCAGCTCTTCAAAGAATAAATCGATATCGCCATGCGCTTTAATGCCGATCCGCGGCAGATTTACCGATGTAAAACTCAAGTTACCCCTGCCTCCGACAACCTCCCGGCTCGGATCGTAGTGGTTGCCGATTACCCTTGTCCGGCATCCCATATACGCAACCTCCGTATTGTGGTCGTCAGGCTTATAATATTGCA
>CAJUEB010000181.1 GCA_910585135.1 uncultured Eubacteriales bacterium | reverse complement strand
AGGGCGTCCATCCTGAAAAATGCCAATGAGACGACACCGGTGGCGGTGCGCTTTTCTTCGATGCTGGGAGATGGGGGGACTGCCGATACCGTGAGGAATATTAAGGAGATGGATATAAAGTTCATGGCGGGAGATGGTGCATACGATATGCTCTGCCAGAGCCTGCCGGTATTTTTGATCGATGATAGCGCTGGACTTATCGATTTATGCGAGGCGTTTTCCGCTGGCGAATTTTTTGACGGAATTCATGGGGAGCGATTTTGGTCTTTTCTCGTAAAACACCCGGCGGCGTTCAACTGTGCCATCAGGTTGTTTTCACATGAAGGCTTATCAGATTCTTTCATTGACATTAACTGGTATTCCGTAAATATAGCGGAATGGGAAAATAACCTGGGTGAAAAATTTCTCGTCCGCTATCAATGGATTCCTGTGACGGAAAAAAATGCGGATAAAAAGAAGCTCAATAGAAATGCAGCGGAATTTATGGCGGGATTTGATCCGCACAGAGCCGTACGCAATTTGGAGGACTGCATTTTGCAAGGAAAATTTCCTGCATATGAACTATATGTCCAAATCCTGGATTATAAATTTATTCTGCATACATCGTATACGAAACGGACCTTGCTATGGAGTGAAGCGGCCGTGCCGTATATCACCGCCGGAATCATGAAGCTGACCCATCTGCCGGAAGATTTTCGCCGGGAAAGCGAAATGCTGAGCTTTGCACCGGGCAATACCATAGATGGAATCGAGCTTTACCGGGATGCGTTTTCTGATATGATGGATTACATATACAGGACAGAGGCCTTAGAAAGAGGTGCCAGCCTATGAGAGAATTAATGCAGGCAAAGCAGTTTTATGATTCCCTGGCGGAAGCAGAACGAGAAGAGCTTTGTAAAGCGATTGCGGAAGATATTTTTTTCCTGGAAGAACCGCTTCAGGAGGATATCCTCGCCCTTTTGCATCAGGTAGATCCGTTATTCAGCAAAAAAATCAGGGAAATAAACAGCTTTACAATCTAGCCGTCGCTATGTATGATAATAGCAACGGAGGAAAACATGAGCATCAGGGAAGATTTTGAAAAGCGTGAGTTCGAATACCTTTCGCCCTTTGCCACAAAGGCCGCGGGGAGCCGGGGCAGGCAGTTTGCAGAAGAACAATGTAGTATCCGGACGGATTTTCAGCGGGATCGGGATAGGATCATACATTCCAAGGCCTTCCGGCGGCTGATGCATAAGACGCAGGTTTTTTTAGCGCCGGAGGGAGACCATTACAGGACGAGGCTGACGCATACGATCGAAGTGTCGCAGATCGCCCGCACCATAGCGCGGGGCGCAGGGTTGAACGAGGATTTAACAGAAGCAATCGCCATGGGGCATGATCTGGGTCATACGCCGTTCGGGCATAGCGGTGAAAGCGTCTTAAATGAAATTTATCCCGGCGGTTTTAAGCATAATGTCCAGAGTCTTCGGGTAGTCGATGTGCTGGAATCGGGCAGCACTCGCAGGGGGATGAACCTCACCTTTGAAGTGCGGGACGGGATATTGAATCACACGGGAAGCGCCCTTCCTGTGACGCCTGAGGGGCAGGTGGTAAAAGTTAGCGACAGGATCGCTTATATTAACCATGATATCGACGATGCGATACGGAGCGGGATCATTACCGCAGCCGATCTGCCAAAGGACTGCATCGAAATACTGGGTGATACCCACAAGAAACGGATCGACACGCTCGTACGCGATATGATCGAAAACAGCGCGCATCGTCCGTCTGCGCAGCTTAGTCATGAAAAGGCTGATGCGATGAATCAGCTGCGGGCATATATGTTTGAGAACGTTTACCATAACAGGCGGGTAAAGAAGGCGGAGGATATCAACAAGGTAGAGGATATCGTAGCCTCGCTTTACCAGTACTACATGGAGCATGCAGATAAGCTCCCCAAGGAGCTTTTTGCGATGCGGGACGAATATTCCCTGGCGGAGCTGGTGAAGGATCATGTAGCAGGAATGACTGACAGATATGCCATCAATCTCTATGAAGAGCTTTTCGTGGCAAAAGGATGGAGGTAAAAACAAATTTTTCGCAAATAAAAAAAGGAAACTGGGGACTTTTGTCGTATATAATTAGTAGGAATAGTTGCATGAGGGACAAAAGTGAACACAGGAAATCAAAATAATATAGTTGATGAAATAAAAAGCAGGTGTAACATTGTGGATGTTGTCAGCCGAGTCGTTCCACTTAAGAAAGCGGGGAGCAATTATAAAGGGATTTGTCCTTTCCATAATGAAAAAACACCTTCTTTTATTGTTTCCGAGACGAAACAGATCTTTACCTGTTTCGGGTGCGGTGCGACGGGAAATGTGATCTCCTTCGTCATGCGTTATTATAATCTCGATTTTAAAGGCGCTGTGGAAATGCTGGCCAAAGAGTACGGCATCAGCCTTACCGGTGCTTTCCGGGGAAACAAGAATAAGGACGAGCTTTATGAAATCAACAGGCAGGCGGCCAGGTTTTTTTTCAAGGCCATGCGGGAGAGGGTAACGCCTGCGTATACCTATATGAAGGAGCGGGGCATTTCGGAGGAAACGCTCAACAAGTTTGGGATTGGCTATGCCGACGAATCCTGGGACAGCCTGTACCAGCATATGCGCTCTTTGGGAATCCCTGCGGACAAGCTGATCGAGCTGGGGCTGTTGTCAAAGTCAAAAGGCAGGTATTACGATAAGTTCAGGGGACGCGTTATTTTCCCGATTTTAAATACATCGGGCAAGGTGATCGGCTTTGGCGGCAGGATCATTGGCGAGGGAGAACCGAAGTACCTTAATTCGCAGGAATCCAGCGTCTTTCAGAAAAAATATAATCTGTACGGCTTAAACCTTACGGGAAACGAGGTGCGAAAGGCGGATGCGATCGTATTGGTGGAAGGGTATATGGATGTCGTGTCCTTATATCAGTCCGGCGTACGCAATGTATCCGCATCGCTGGGAACGGCACTGACGGAAAACCAGGCGCGGCTGCTCAAACGATATACGAAAAATGTGATCCTTTCGTATGATGCCGACCAGGCAGGGCAGAACGCAGCGCTGCGGGGTCTTGATATCTTGTACAAGGAAGGCTGCCGCGCGAGGGTACTCAAGGTGACGGATGGAAAAGACCCGGATGAGTTCGTTAAGAAAAATGGCCGGAAAGCATTTCTTGTGCTGATGGAAAACGCTGTGCCGTATGGTGATTTTAAATTGAATATGGCAGCCAGTAAGTACGATCTGTCCGATGAGCAGCAGAGAATCGATTTTTTGCAGGATGCGGTAGTCATATTACGGGCGATGAAGCCCGTAGAGGCGGATCTTTACATAAAAAAGCTTTCCAAGGAAACAGGAATTTCGGAAGGAGCTATAAGATTTGAATATTCAGGCAACAATAGTCAGGAAAAGAATTTGACACCGCACATAGAGACTGTGGATGGCAGGGAGGCCGAAATGGCAGAGATGCCTTTGGTAGAGCAGGATTTGTTGAAGCTGATGCTGCTGGATGCAGGGCGGATCGAGCTTCCAGAAGACATCAGGCAGGATGCATTTTCCAGCCAGGCAGGAAGGGCAATTTACCAGGAACTCCGCAGGTTAGCGCAGAGCGGCGAATCGGATTATGAAGGAAAGCTTTGCGATACGCTTGATGAAGAACAATTGAAGCAGCTCGGAAAAATACAGGAAAAGGTGATCCCTGTTGGCAAGGAAACCGATATTTACCGGGACTGCATCGCACAGGTGAGAAGAAAGGTTTTAAAAAAACAAGAAGCGAAAATACTGACAATGCTTTCCATGGCGGATGAGGACGACAACCAGGAGGAGATCGTGAAATTGACAAAGCAGCTGATGGATATTCAGAAGAAGATCATAATATGAGGGGACAGGCAATGACGCGGAATAATGATTTAAAAAGAGAATTTTCAGAGGAAGAAAAAGTGAAAAAAGAAAAAATCGTACAGAAGAAGGATGCTCCGGCAGAAAACGAGATTTTGGATGAGGAAGCGAAAAAACAGATCGTGAAGGATTTGGTCGATAAGGCTTCCCATGGTGGGAAAATGTCGCTGACGTATACAGATATTTCTAACAGGATCGGTGATGTGGAGCTTGATAAGGACCAGATGGAAGAAATCTATGAAAGTCTTATGGGCAAAGGGATCGAAGTGACGATGGAGAGCGAGCCGGATGATCTGGAACTTCTGAAAATGGATGATGAGGATGTGGATGACCCAGAGGTGGAAGCAGTTATTGCGGAAAACCCGGAAGCAAAAGAGATCGATTTGGAAGCGACGATTTCCAAGAATATCGCCGTGGATGATCCAGTGAGGATGTACCTGAAGGAAATCGGCAAAGTCCCGCTTCTGACCGCGCAGGAGGAAATCGACCTGG
>CAJUEB010000180.1 GCA_910585135.1 uncultured Eubacteriales bacterium | reverse complement strand
ACCTTCCTGACCTTCTTTCAGGAAGAAAATTGGGAGCCTTCGGTCTGACAGAGCCAGGTGCTGGAACAGATGCCGCGGGACAGCAGACAAGAGCTGTCTTGGAAGGTGACAATTGGGTACTGAATGGTTCCAAAGTATTTATTACAAACGGTGGATACGCAGATACATTCGTAGTAATGGCGATGACGGATAAGTCGAAGGGAAATCACGGCATCAGCGCATTTATCGTAGAAAAGGGCGATGAAGGCTTCTCGATCGGCAAGACGGAAGACAAGATGGGTATCTGTGCATCTTCCACGACCGAGCTTATTTTCCAGAACTGCAAGATTCCGAAGGACAGACTTTTGGCAGATGTAGGCCAGGGCTTTAAGGTTGCGATGTCAACGCTGGACGGCGGACGTATCGGTATCGCTTCCCAGGCACTGGGTATCGCACAGGGCGCTCTGGACGTGACTGTAGAATACATGAAAGCCAGAAAGCAGTTTGGCAAAAAGTTATCACAGATGCAGGCGTTACAGTTCACCGTTGCTGAACTGGCAACTGAAATCGAAGCTGCAAGACTTCTTGTTTACAAGGCTGCTGATATGAAGGATAAGCATCTGGCGTATGGACCAAATGCTGCTATGGCGAAGCTGTTTGCCGCTGAAACGGCAATGCACGTAACGACGAAGTGCGTACAGCTCCACGGCGGATATGGTTACACGAAGGATTATCCGGTAGAACGAATGATGAGAGACGCGAAGATCACTGAAATCTATGAAGGTACTTCAGAAGTTCAGAAGATGGTTATTGCGGCGTCAGTTCTTGGTAAATAGGAAGAAGGAGGAATAGAACATGGCATTTAATATTATCGTATGTGCAAAGCAGGTTCCTGATACGAATGTTATCAAAATCAACCCGAAAACAGGAACACTGATCAGAGATGGCGTTCCAAGCATCCTGAATCATGACGATGCAAACGCTTTAGAAGAAGCCTTAAAGATTAAAGATAAGTTTGATGATGTACATATCACGGTCATCACAATGGGACCTCCACAGGCAAATGACCTGTTGTTCGAATGTATTGCAAAGGGCGCAGACGAGGGTATTCTCGTTTCCGACAGGGCAGTAGGCGGTTCGGATACATGGGCAACTTCCAATACGCTGGAAGCAGCAGTAAGAAAATGGGTAAAAGAAAACGGCGATTATGACATGATCTTCACCGGAAGACAGGCAATCGACGGGGATACTGCACAGGTAGGCCCGCAGCTTGCAGAAAAATTAGGACTTCCGCAGGTATCTTATGTAGAGGAGTTCGAAATTGCCGACGACAGAAAGACGGTAACGGTAAAGAGACAGTTAGAGGATGGGTATGAGCTGATCGAACTCAAGCTGCCATGCCTTCTGACGACGATCAAGGAACTGAATGAGCCTAGATACATGACAATAGCAGGAATTTATGGCGACAAGAACATGAAAGTATGGAATGCAGCAGATATCGAAGTCGATCTGACCAAGGTAGGTCTTGAAGCATCCCCGACAAACGTATTCAGATCATTTACACCAGCTCCGAAACAGCCGGGCGTTAAGATCGAAGGAGATTCAGAAAACGAACAGGCTAAGAACTTACTTATCAACCTGAAGGGTAAGCACGTGATCTAAAAGGAGGAGGAAAAATAAATGGCTATTAATATCATAAAGGAAAAATGTATCGGTTGCGGACAGTGCTTTAAATCATGTCCCCAGGATGCATTTGAGTTTGAAAAATATGATGGAAACAAACTTGGCAAGGTTGCGAAGATCAATGCAAAATGTACGTTCTGTAATCAGTGCTTAACGGCTTGTAAGTTTGGCGCGATTGAAGAAAGAAAAATCGAAGTACAGGCAGACCTTGGCGATTACAAGCATGTATGGGTATTCGCAGAGCAGAGAAACGGCAAATTGATGAACGTAGCACTGGAACTGATCGGCGAAGGCTACAGGCTGGCGAAGGAAATCAGCGACGATACAGAGGTTTGCGCAGTTTTGATCGGTGCAGAAGAAGACATCGCTCCTCTGGCAGCAGAATGCTTCGAATACGGCGCAGAAAAAGTTTACAAGATCGCAAGCCCGCTTTTGAAGAACTACACGACAGACGGTTATACGTTTGCATTGAAGGAAGCGATCGACGAATATAAGCCTGAAATCGTACTGTATGGCGCTACGCATATCGGAAGAGACTTTGCTCCTAGAATCGCAGCAAGATGCAATACAGGCCTGACTGCCGATTGCACAAGGCTCGATGTAAGAGTATCAAGCTACATTGACTATGCGAAGAAGAACACGACGCTGGATACATCAACGTTAGATCCAAACGATCCTTCAACAGGAATTAAGCAGACTCGTCCTGCATTCGGCGGAAACCTGATGGCTACAATCATCTGCCCGAGAACACGACCGCAGATGTCAACCGTAAGGCCTGGCGTAATGCAGAAGAGAGAGCCGAACAAGGGCGCATCCGGTGATATCGTAGACGTGAAGACGACGGTATCGGAAAGCGATATCCACATCACGATCAAGGATATCGTTAAGTCTGCTAAGGAACTGGTATCCTTAACAGACGCTGACATCATCTGCTCCGGCGGAAGAGGACTCGGCGATGCATCCGGCTTCGAACTGATCAAGAAGTTTGCTGATAAGGTTGGCGGTGTCGTTGGTTCATCAAGAGCAGCTGTTGACGCTGGCTGGATCGATCACTCACACCAGGTTGGACAGACGGGAACGACTGTAAAGCCTAAAATCTACTTTGCATGCGGTATTTCCGGCGCAATCCAACACTTAGCAGGAATGCAGACATCAGACATCATCGTTGCAATCAACAAGGATGCAGACGCACCGATCTTCGAAGTGGCTGACTACGGCATCGTAGGCGACCTCTACAAGGTAATCCCTGAAATCATCGAAGAGTGGGATAACGCAGAAGCACTTTACGACGCAACAACGAAATAAAGTGAAGATGACCCCGCGAGTGGCGAGCGAGAGCGAAGGCAGAGCGGCGGTACTTCATTCGTCAGAGTTGCAGCGCTTTAGTGCGTGCCTTTTTGCCCGAAGAGCTGCAACGCAGCGATTCGCAAGGCAAAACGGACAGCGGCGAGTGGGAGCGAGCCGGAGCGAAGCGTTGGCAACTTACGGCGAGTTTAACCTAACACGAAAAAGAACCCCTTGCGGGTTCTTTTTCGATGGAGTGGTATTTTTGATGTTCGCTCTTAGTAGTGGTGTTTCTCGTTTTCTTTGGCTGATTTTTCGGCGGCGATTCTCTGGATTTTCTGGAAATTTCTTTTTTTAGAGAAAAAGAGGTCATTTTGTGTATCATTTAACTTGTTTGAAGGGTGGATTCTCTTGATCGGTATGATTTTCTTTCGAATCAGAGAAAATCAGGGCGTTTTTTCTCTATAAATCATATTTTCTAAATTTTATAGAGAATTTTCTTTATGAAGATGTATTTTCTGTCAGTTTTCCTTGTTTTTTCCCTAGATTGTATACTAAATTCTCTCAAAATGACAATCTTCATGTTTTTTAGAGAATCGCCTGACTTGCATCAAGAAATGACGTTCTCAGCGGAGGTAAGGCTTAATGCGTGTCCAGGGAAAGCCGACCACATTATCGAAATCGCCTTCGATATGGTCGATATATTTTTTGAACGTGCCTTGAATTGCATATCCTCCGGCTTTATCATATGGCTCAGGCGTGGCGGTGTAAGCCAAGATTTCTTCATCGCTGTAATCTTTAAAGAAAACAGCCGTATCCTCGAAAAAGCAGGTTTTGCTATTTTTTGCCGTATCGATGATGCATACGCCTGTAATGACGTGGTGGCAGGTGTTGCGCAGACGTTTCAGGATCAGGAATGCATCCATCTCGTTTGTAGGTTTTCCAATGATCTTGCCATTGCAGATTACCATGGTATCGGCGGCAATTACGGTGCTGTCCTGTAATGTTTCGGCAGCTACGGCATCTGCTTTTTTTAAAGCAAGGAACATGGCTGCGCTTTCAGGTGACATCTGAAAGGGAAGGGTTTCATCGACATCGGCAGGGATCACCAAAGGATGAACGCCGTTTTTTTGCATGATTTCGATTCGTCTTGGAGAAGCGGATGCTAAAATGATTGTATTCATAGTTGTGTAACCTCGTGCTGTTTATGGGGGGAATATGTTGGTATATCGTGTTGCGGTTTCTGAAATAGATGCTTTATGATGCTATGAAGCTCTTCTGTTCTTTCATTGGGGTTCATGATTGTGGCAAGTCTGCTTGCGCGCATTTCAATGAACGCGCCATTGCGGCAACGCCGTACCAATCAATGCGTTCATTATAATAAGCGAGCCTGCCTGCGCGCATTTCAAAGAACGCGCCATTGCGGCAACGCCGTACCAATCAATGCGTTCATTATAATAAGCGA
>CAJUEB010000179.1 GCA_910585135.1 uncultured Eubacteriales bacterium | reverse complement strand
TTTCCCCCGGCAGCTTATCACCGTTCTTATCTAAAACGCCAACCACGCGCCTTATATGATTGCCGTTTTCATCCTCGATAACAGCTCCATTCGGTTCTGCCACAAACCTGACGAATCCGCCGCCAATCGATTCCAGTTCGCGAAACGATCCTGCTACTACGCGCCCGGTCTCATCGATGAGATCATACTCGATCCCGCTGTCGCCGATAAAATAATCGCTGCCTGAAATGGGACTGATGTCCTCATAATGCTCATACGTCGTATCCACCACGAAGCTCCATTCCTGCTCCGCAATTTCACGATTTTCCTCCGCCACTGCATCAAAGCTCACAGCCATACTGATCCCAACCACGAACATCCATACTGCTATGATGGCGATGACCGCCCCGATCGCTCTCGTTTTCATATATTTGTTTCCCTTCCGATTCAAATCGTTCTAACCGAAATGCATCTCACGCCCGCCATAAGTCTAACCGAAATACATATCACGCCCGTTACATCTCCCGAACGATTTCTTCCAAAGGCTTCCCGTACCGCTCGACCATCTCTTCACACAGACCGCTGCCAACGACCCTGCCCTCTTTCAGCACGATTACCCGGTCAAAGAGTCTCGCCAGTTCATGAATCTGATGGGTTACGATCACGATGCTGCTTTCCGAATCGAAATTATCAACGATCGCATCCATCACCACTTCCCTGGCATTGCCGTCCACACCGCCGACAGGCTCGTCCAACAGATAAAGCCTGGCAGCCCTCGCCATGACAAGGCTCAACTGCACTTTTTCCACCATCCCCTTAGACATCTCCCGAAAAGGCTTCCCTGCCTCGATCCCGAACCTTTGCAGAAGCGACCTGCACTTTTCCTCGCTAAAATCATCGAAATATGCCTGGTAAAACCCGACAACCTCCTGCGGCGTTTTTTCGCCTGCAAAACGCACTTTGTCCGGCAGGTAGGACACTTTCGCCTTAGTGATATGGGATGGCTTTTCACCGTCGATCTTTACGATTCCGCTATACTCCATGTAAAGCCCCGCAAGCACTTTAAGCAAGGTGGTTTTGCCGCTGCCATTTTCGCCCAGAAGACCTATGATCTCACCTTTCGGGAAGCAAACAGTAATATCATGCAAGGCTGTAACTTCTTTAAATTTTTTCGTCAGTCCCTTTATTTCAACAATCGGCTTGTCTTTTACTAATGTAAGCATCGCATTCTCCTAACCCGAAAACTTTTATTCATTCAACAAATGTTTCATTTCCAACGATGTTACCGGGCATGCGTTCACTCCTGACGCGACGCTTTTTCAGCCCTGCCCAGGCACATCCCTGTCAGGACAAAGCCCCAAGCAAACGTTACAACAGTTAGTTATGAGCCGTAAATATGCCGCACTGCTGCCTTTCCAGAAAAGCCCTTTTGTCCGTTGAAATTACTCCACCGAACGCTCCTGCGCCTTGAATGAAATGACCGCTTAGCCGATCAATTTGCCCTGTGACAAAAACAGCGTTCCTGCTTTTTCGTGAAAAAATTTTTCTGCTGCTCCCAAATCGTATCCCAACTCCATCATCTTGCTACAAAAATCACAGACGGCCTGTTCCGCCTGTTCCCTGCGCATCTTCTCGATCATCTTCGTGCTATCAGTTACGAAACGCCCGGTGTTTCTGTGCGAACAAAGGATTCCTTCCCGCTCCAGTTCATGCAAAGCGCGCTGCACCGTATTCGGATTAACGTTCAGTTCTATAGCATACTCTCTCACTGATTTTATTTTCTGTCCCGGTTTCAAGTTCCCTGCTGCGATCTCTCCGCTAATATGCTCCACGATCTGTAGATATATTGCTTTCCCTTCTGTCCATTCTATTGACATGGCCATGCCTCCTCATTCCATCATAAGCAGCCCCTGCATCAAACGCCAACATCATTCCGTTAATGCGACCGATCCAATACCTCACCGGCATTGCAGTATGGACAATCGTATTGCAAATGCAGCGATGTGTTGGCATGCGGGATATTAACTCGCAACACATGAATGCCCGGAGCATCAATATATGATGCATTCGTATTTGGCATATGAACGCCTGAAGCATTAATGCCTGATATATTCGCGCGATACATTAGCATCCGATGTGTTAACGCTTGATATATTGGTTCGCGGCACATCAACTCGCAACACATGAATACCCGGTGGATTAGTGTACTATGCATGAGTGACCGATGTGCTGATACGTGGTGTATGAATGTATGATGCATTAACATCCCGTGTATTAGTGTGCTATATAAATAGTACACTAATACACGGGAAACAATTTGTCAATACTTTTTTTCTTGTCATTGCTATTCTTTCCTATCCTGACGCTCTATCATGCCAGGTTTAACGCTGCAATACACATTGCCATTCTGCACGCAACATTCCACACGCCAATATTTTGCAATATTGCATGAAGCATACCGAACTCCTTGGCAAGAAAAGCATAACTTTCTTTGCCAAAATCCAACTGTTATTTCTATCCACTATAGCAAGCTGTTATTTGCTAAAATGCCCAAACACCTCCTGTATGATCCGCAATGCCGCCCAGGAAGTAATATGATTGACATCCAAATCCGGCGCAACCTCAACAATATCCATCGCTTTCACCGGAAGGTTTTTTATCATCAGCTTGAACAAACGTATTAGCTGAATGCTTGTCAGACCGCCGGAGGAAGGGGTTCCGGTTCCCGGTGCAAATGCAGGATCAAGGACATCGATATCGATCGTCAGGTACAGCGCATCATATGCTTTGAATTTTTCCTGCATTTTTTCAAAGACGGCTTCCTCCCCATGCCTGTGAACATCCATCGCTTTTACCACCGTAATGCCCGGATTTTTATCCAGCGCTTCCAGCTCGCTAAGCTCTGCTACGCGAATTCCGGCAAAAAACAAATCCTCGCCGGAAATAATATTTTCCAAGCTCCGCGCTTCCGTACAGGCATGAGACCATCGATGACCATCGTATTCATCACATAGGTCCAGATGCGCATCAAAATGTATCACGCCGATTTTTCTGTCTGCTCCCG
Organism: uncultured Eubacteriales bacterium; assembly: GCA_910585135.1. Classification (GTDB taxonomy): domain Bacteria; phylum Bacillota; class Clostridia; order Peptostreptococcales; family Anaerovoracaceae; genus Lentihominibacter. Next base: position 1,508 of record CAJUEB010000179.1, on the reverse strand, counting down.
TTTCACGCTGGTATTTTCCAAAAGCCTTATGCAATGGGATCGTGACAGAGTGATCCCCGCCCAGGAACAGGCAAAACTTATCTGTCCGCATCAGCTGGCAAGCTTCCCTTTCTACTCTTTCAAAATATCTTTCCCACTGCAAATCCACTGGAATATCCCCGATATCATACAAAATATTATTTTTAATCGGAATCCAGTCTTCGGTGACATCCGACATATCCACAGACAAGGATCTGATCGTTTCAGGGCCTTTTGCCGCACCTTTATTCAGGCTCACCGCATTGTCAAAGGGTATGCCCATAATACAGATCTTAGCTTCCTCCTTGGATTTTGCAGACCACCTGAGCCACGAATCATTTAACAATTTCGAATTTTCCAGCATAATAACATCCTCCTTTTCTCCTAACGCACTTTCTTGCTTTTTCATTGCGTTCCATGTAAAAGCACTATATACTATGGAGTAACACGATAGTCAAGAGGTTTTATGAAAATGAAATATGAAAAAGAGATCACATACTCCACAGGCCAATTCGCAGCCCATTTCGGAATAAAAAAGGACACCTTATTTTACTATGATAAGATCAAACTGTTTTGTCCTGCTGGGATAAAAGCCAATGGCTATCGATATTATACCGCATCGCAAATCGAACCGTTTCGAACGCTGCTTTTCCTGCGGGAGCTTCATGTTCCTGTCAAAACGCTGCAAAAATATTTCCAAGACCCTTCGCCGGAAAAGCTCGCCGAAATTTCCATCAACCAGTCCCTACAAATCGAAACAGAAATAGAAAAATTTAGACGCATCCGAAGCCATCTGCACCAGATCACCAGCGCTTTGCAGGAGGCAAAGGAAGCCGACTTCGAACACGTAAAAATCGAAACCATCCCGCCAAAACGCTTGCTCTACAGCAAACAGACAGGTCATTGCCTTGAGACTTCCGAGGAGCAATGGTCTATTGTCCATGATGATTTCGTTCTGCATTCCCATATCGCAGATGCAAATAGCGTCGGATCTGTTATCGCCGAAAAGGATTTAAAGGATGGAAACTTTGACCGAATCGACTGTCTGTTCACAGAAAGCACGGATACAGCCAGCATCATTCGCAGCGGCGGACAGTATGCCGTATATTACCATAAGGGTCAATATGACAAGATAAAATTTTCATACCAGCGTATGCTCTCGCAAATAAACACAATGGGATATTCCCCCGCAGGATCGGCATATGAGGAATATATCGTTGCTGAAACTGCCACGAAAAAGGAAGAAGAATATGTTACTAAAATAATGATTCGGGTGGAATAATGCGAAACGCACAATCGCTGCATTCGATTTAGACCCAAGCTGATAAAAATTGGCTCTAAAAATATAGGCTCTAAAAAATATATTGGGGGTGGCTCGCAGATAGTGGGTCATCTTTTGGATAAGAAAAGCACGTTGAAATTTCAATGCTTCCAACGCGCTTTTCCCTTGAAATTGGCGCTCCATGAGGGACTTTTGCAAATGCTCTCGC
>CAJUEB010000178.1 GCA_910585135.1 uncultured Eubacteriales bacterium | reverse complement strand
CGCATCCGCGATGCTCTGGTCACGTCCTTCCCCGTCCCCAAGGATGCTCAAGCCAAATTTTTTTAAAGAACCCAGCGCATGCCACATCTGTACCACAAGCAAGGATGGCCGCTGCGTCAGTACGCTAATACAAACGCAATAGGTATCCAAAATGACTGCTTTTGAAGTCGCGATATGGTACATCTGCGTCAGCATATGAAAACAATAACCGATTTTCGCAAGGAGTCCTTTTTCTACCATACGGCAAAGGAATACCAACTCGGTATGCGGCGATTTTTCCCGCAAAGAAGCCTCCAGCAAAAGCATATCCTCTGACTTTTCATTGGACTGGCGGCTGATAAACGTGACCTTGTCCTGCACTGGCAAAAGCTTTATAACGCTAAATATTAAATTGAGGATTGCAATCGCAAATTTCACCAAAACCTTCATTCTGGTCTCCCTGTTATTCGTCTCCGTCCGATCATCCTTTTTCACACGGGTCTCTATCCCCACACGGTCATCCGCCCCCGCCTGATTCACCGCAGAGTGCTGTTCTGCACACGCCGTTCCCATTTGACCTGCCGCAAGATGCGGCTTTACACACACCGTTTCTGTTTGATCCGCTGCGAAGTGCAACATTACACATTCTATTCCTGTCCGATCTGCCAAAAAACATCGCTTTACACATTCCACAACATAATGGTTTTCCCGCCTGACTTGGCAATATCCTTTTCAAACGCAAGATGCATGTCCTCAACCGTTTGCACGTCAATGACATCGCCGACGATATGCTTTAAAGATTCTACCATCTCAGGATGCTTTTCCAGCATTGCCACCGTATTGAGGAAATCACTGCGCCCGGAGCGGCTGCTACCGAACATCCGCAGGCCTTTTTCCAAAATCATGCGGGTATTGATCGGCACGGCATTCTCGGAAACGCCCAAAATCGCAATCGTCCCTTCCGGCCTGATATAATCGATGATCTGGCTGATCGCTTTCTGCGAGCCGATCCCGCCCACGCATTCAAAGGCATGGTCGATCACGATGCCTTCCGGGATGTTGCGGACATCAATCGTTTCATCTGCAAAAGTAAACCCGGTCATTTTATCCCGGTTGATCCCCATGATGCTAATGATCGCATCCGGGTAATGATAGCGTAAAAATAGTGCCGTGATATATGCCAGATTTCCATCTCCCCAGACAGCAATGTGTTCTTTCCGTTCATGGGAAAAGCGGTGGAAACGCCCAACCGCATGGTTGCTGACCGAAATAATCTCCGTGAAAGCGGCAACGGTTTTATCGATTGCATCCGGCAGACGAACCAGCCTGTCCCGATCCATCGCCACGCTGTCCTGCATGAAACCATCAAACCCGCTGGCCCTGAATTTACTCGACCTAAGATAATTTTCCGCAATATAAGGATCTGTTTCCAACGGCGTATTAGGAATCATAACGACGGCATCACCCGGACTCCACTCACCCTGATTATCATGGACGACAACGCCGATTCCTTCATGGATGAGCGCCATGGGAAGCTTCTTTGCCAAAACCTCCGGGCTTCTCGTCCCTTGATAATACCTCTGGTCCGCATTGCATATGGACAGGTGCGTCGGCCGCACGATCACCTTATCGTCATCCATGTCGATGGCGTTAAATTCCACCTCTATTTTTCGCGGCTCGATAAGCCTGTAAATGGTATTCAGCATGCTGGCCCACCTTTCAATAAACTCTCCGCAACGGTCAAATCGTAAGGATAGGTGATTTTTATGTTGGAGGTTTCCCCCTTCACAAGATAAACTTTTTCGCCCTTGATGACGAAAATCTTCGCCGCATCCGTCAGGATATTTTTTTCATCCTCTGTCAGAGAATTGTAAAGCTCTTGCAGCTTTAACGCTTTAAAACTCTGCGGCGTCTGCCCCTGGTACAATTTCGAACGGTCAGGGATCGCCGAAATAACGCTGCTGTCCTGGCTCTCTACGATCGTGTCCGTCGCCGGAATCACCGTATCGCATGCCCCATGCGCCTTGGCTGCCTTGATGTTTTCCTGCAAAATACGGTAGGTGACAAACGGCCGTACGGCATCGTGGGTAACGATGATGGTCTCTTCGTCGAGATTTCCTTTTGTCTCAATGTAGGCAATCGAATTCATGATCGTTTCGTTTCGGGTCGCGCCGCCTTCCAAAACCCGGATTTTGTCCGGGCTTGCGATGTGTTTTCGGATCAGCCCTTTCGTGTATTCCATCCAGTCCTTCGGGCAGAGAATCAGGATTTCTTCGAATTCCGCGCAGAGGCAGAATTTCTCGATGGTATGCAAAATAATCGGCTTCCCGCCGATGTTGATGTACTGCTTCGGTTTTTCTTTGCTATTCATGCGGCTTCCAATGCCGCCTGCTAAAATAACGCCATAGATCATCTGGACACCTCCGTTTGGTATAGTATAGCATAAAGGGGATAGGGAGTCTATGGGAGGAAAGGACTCGGAAATTAAAAACGTATACAAAAATTGGCATTCTTTAGATTTCAAACATCACATAGATACAAGATTTCTTTTTGATTTTTCAACATAGTATAACAAAGAGATACTCCCGTGGAAATACCTCTTTCAATAAACCAATTATAAATGCTTCTTAATGACTCCTACCACTTTTTCAACATCCTTATCTTTCAAGTACGGATGCATCGGCAGTGATAAAACAGTATCACACAATTTAACCGTATTATCCAGCATTCCGATGGTAACCGCTGATTCATTAAACGCCTCCTGCAAATGCATTGGTTTCGGATAATATACCATGCTTGGGATTCCCTGTTGTTTTAACGCCGCTTGCAAGTTATCCCTGGTCTCCTTATTTGCAAGCTGTATTGTATATTGTGCCCAGCTAGAATAAAAACCTTCCGGAATCACTGGGGTCTTTACAATACCCGCAAGCGCCGCAGTATATTGGACCGCCGCGTTATTGATATTGGCAAGCTCATAATCTCTAAATGCCTTCAGCTTCACCGACAGAATCGCTGCCTGGATCGTATCTAACCTGGAGTTCAAGCCAATCCGCACATTATCATATTTCATCTTGCCCTTTCCATGCACCCTAATGGATTCCAAAAGCTGAGCTGTATTATCATCATCCGTGAAAACTGCACCGCCATCGCCATAACAACCTAATGGCTTAGCTGGGAAAAATGAAGTTGTGCTAATATCTCCAAAACTACAAGCCATTTTTCCATCTATATTTCCACCAAACCCTTGCGCACCATCTTCCAAAACAAGCAAGCCATATTTATTGGCAATCTTCCTTATTGCGTTAAAATCTGCCGGAAGACCAAATAGATCAACTGCAACAACTGCCTTTGGCACCAATTTCCCATCCGCTACAACCTGCTTTACTGTAAGTTCCAATGATTCAGTCGAAATATTGAAGGTATCCATATTAACATCAACAAACACAGGCGTTGCGCCTGCATGTGAAACGATTTCTCCAGAAGAAAAAAATGTAAAATCAGGAACAAACACTGCATCCCCTGCCTTAATGCCCCATGCCATCATAGCCATAGTAAGCGCATCTGTTCCATTGGCACAAGTAACACAATGTTTTACGCCTACATATTCGGCAAGTTCCTGTTCCAAGTCTTTCACCTGCTGACCATTGATAAAATTACAATTAGTGGCAACCTCTATCATTGCATTATCAATATCGTTCTTTAGCATCTGATATTGCTGTTTTAAATCTCTGAATTGCATAAATATCTCCTTTAATATTTTAATTTTCCTTTTAATGTCACGATTAATTCCGTAATTCGAACTACTAGTCCTTCTATATTGCATAACTTAAAGAAAATAAGCCTTCCTTTATCTATTAGAACACTTGTAATAAACACCAATACTGCACAAACAATAACTAATGCAACATACAAAGCAATACCCCCCATTAGATACTTTAACACATTAACGCTGTCAAAAAAGTATGCATATAAAAGTGGATGTGTATGTAATAAATACGCACTAAAACTACTTCGTAAAAAATATATTATCACTTTTCGTACAGCATCTTGTTTAATTGTAACTGATTCAAATATCTTAAAAAGACTTATTGCTGCAAATAATACCAACGGTGATGTATAAGAGAGTGCAGTTGACATACTTATAATCCCTTCACAAAATCCAGCATAATTCAATATAATGCATATACTCCAAACAAATATCCATTTATTAATCTTTCTATTAAATTTCCGGTTCTTTCTTATGCACGCTCCGACAACATACATAAGACTGATCCAAGCCACACTATATCCGCCTGGATTTACTTTTGGGCATAATAGAGGCAGTATGGAAAAAAATATAACAATACTACCGACTAGTCGTTGCAATCCTTTTTGTTCCAAATTATTTACAACTATATTAAAGAAAGGAGTAAAGAAAAAAACAACAAAATACACAGTAAAATACCAATACTGATTAAAAATCACAGGAAATGCAGCCTTAATAAAATGTATCAGATTAAAGTCTTTGCTTATTAAAGCATACACAATAGTTAAAATTTCTGAATAAAAAAACACCTGCATCCATAATTTCACAATAC
>CAJUEB010000177.1 GCA_910585135.1 uncultured Eubacteriales bacterium | reverse complement strand
AGGTCAGCGGGCAGAAGGATGGCAAGAAGGTCACTTACAAGGCAAACTGCCCGAAGATGAACGCGCCCGGTCCTGAGCTGAAAAAGATTTACGGGACGGCGCTGGTGTACGTGGCACTGCCGCTGGCAATCGGGACGATGATGCTGGGCGAGGTGGATCTGCCTAAGGGGATTATCTTCTCGGACGAGCTTGACCCGGATGATTTCTTAAAGCGCATGATGGACACGGGCTACCCGTATAAGTGGAAAGAAAGCGTATATTAAAGATACATAGGGTTACTTTACGAGCTGAAAGGATAAATCAGGCGGCAAGATGGTGAAACGGTTATAGAGCCAGGCAATTAAACCATCTGCGGAAACACAAAACGGATAGCACAATAAACCTTCATAAAAACAATGAAACCGGGGAAATCCGAAAGAAGCGTTCTTTTGGATTTCCCTTGGTTTGTTTTGTATGTGGAATACGATCGGCTATGCCGGTGAATGATTGTTTTGCGAGCGGAATCTTATCGGTTGCGGTGCAGAAATATGATTATGGGAAAGCAAAGAAAGCCGGCGAGGGTTTATGAAGCGGTAGGAAGGCTGATGGCGGGCGATATACATTGGTATTCATTTGATGTCAATTCCAATTTATGGGAAAATGAATATTTTTTGCGATATTTTAAAATTAGTGCACACTAATTATGGCTCAATATGGGAATCAACCCATGTGAATTGAGTAAATCAAATAGTTTTTAAGCAAAACTTCCGTATGTTTCTTCATAAAATCTTATTTCTTAGAAAATTTTATTGAAATACTGGTGAAATGGGTGCATATATATTCATGATATTGACTGACTATACAAAAAATTGCTTTCACGAAGAAAGTTAGTGTGCGTTAATTCGCGGATTCTATGAAAAATGCTCATTTTTCGCTGTTTCTCTGTCATATCTTATATTCGTATTTCCGAAATTGTTGGAATTGTTTCTTCTTGACAGTTATGATAGGATATAGGTACAAATAAAGTTTTTAAGATGTCGTTGGTGTCAGCGGGCTGCCTTGCGGGGATTGGATGCAGTGGGAGGATTTCTGCTAAAGCTGAAATGGGAAGGACTCTAGTGGTCAAATTGATTCATATCCAAGGGGTGCTTCGTATGGAGGAAATGCAGATGGCGCTTCGTATGGATGCACATGGTGTTTCGTATGAATGCAAAGGGCGATTTGCATGGAGGAATTCCACGGAGTGTTTCACATGGAGGAACTCCACGGAGTGTTTCACATGGAGGAACTCCACGGAGTGTTTCACATGAATGGAATTCATCGGATTTTTTGCATGAAGGGTGGCAGGCGTTGAGCGGGTTTTTGATAGGAGGTATTCATATGTTTGATGAGCTTTCAACATGGCTGGATCATGTATTGGATCAGGCTATTCCCAATGAAGTTGTTGCGTTTTGTTTTAATCTGTATGAGGATGGTCATAATCGGTGGTCTATGGAAGTCGTTGGAACGGATTACTTTGATGCGGATGATGGGGATTGGGGATGCGATGAAGTGACTGATTTTGGGACAAGGGAAAACTGCTATACGTGGGAAGCTGCAAAGGAATGGGATGAAATATTGAATGAAATTATTTCTCATTTAAAATCTTATCTGGAAAGCGGCACATATGCGGCACTTTTAAAGGAAAAGAGTGGCATAGGTGTTGGTTTTGTGGATGGGGATATAGAAATCATTTACCAGCAGTAAATTGCGCTTCGGTTTTGTCGGCGGCTTGTGCGGTTTTGTTAGTGGCCTGCACTTCGGGGTCGGCGGTTTGCGCGGCTTTTCCGGTGGTCTGCATCCCGACGCCGACTGTCTGCGCAGTTTTACTGGTGGCTTGCGTGGTTTTGTTAGTGACCTGTACTTCGGGGTCGGTGGTTTGTACGGTTTTTTCGACGGTCTGCGTTCCGGTTTTGCTGTCTGCACAGTCTTGTTGGCATTTTGATGGTGGCTTTGCGCAGCCTTGCAGTGTTTTTCTTGCCTTTTTTCGCGGCTTGTGCAGTTTTGCTGGTGGTCTGCACTCCGGTGCCGATTGTCTGTGCAGTTTTATCGGCTGTTTACGCGGCTTTTCCGGCGGTCTGCACCAGGTCGCAGGCATTAGGTTTTCAATCAATCAGGTGGAAGGTGAAAATTTGAACAAAAGAAACAAATCGTTATTGTTGATGTGCATGCTGGTCTGTTTCTGGGGTCTTGATTATGTCTTTGCAAAGGAAGCACTCAATCTCCTTCAGCCCATCAATTTACTTTTTTTAAAGTATTCTGTCGGGTTTCTGGTGTTGTTTGCCATAAAATTAAAGACAGATGGAAAAACTATCGTAAGGCTGCGGGATCTTCCGTGGTTCATTCTTTGCTCCATAACGGGTGAAATTCTTTACTTTTTCTGTGAGTATACTGCGATGGATTATATTCCGGTATCCTTGATCACTATCATCTTATCCTTTGTTCCGGCGGTATCGATCGTGATCGAACGGGTGATCTTCAAAAGGAAGCTGACGGCAAAGATCGTGCTGGGCGTAGCCCTTTGCATTGTGGGTGTATCGATCGTAATCGGCGCGGATTTCCGCGTTTTATTGCAGGGCAGATGGACAGGCTATTTGCTGGCGTTTGGTGCGGTGCTTTCCTGGAATTGTTATAATTTTATCACTGCAAAGGTCAGCTGCGGCTACAGCAGTGCGACGATGTCATTTACACAGCTATGCTGTACGGTGCTTTTGGTCATGCCATATGCGATACATACGATGCCGCCTGTTGCTGATTTTACACCACAGGTAATTGGTGGTATAATATATCTTGGCAGTATCAGCGCGGGAATCGGTTTTTTTATCATGGTCAATGGGTTAAAAACCTTAGGACCGACCGTTTCTGCGATGTTTTCCAATTTTCTCCCCGTAACTGCGACGTTTTTCGGGTGGATTTTTCTCGGCGAGACGATTGGAATCATGCAGTTTGTGGGCGGCGCGGCTGTCATTGCCGCATCGTGTATCGTAATTGTGGAAAAAGGGAAAATGGAGGAGCAGTTAGATGGTGGAAAAGCTCAACTTGACGATGCTGACTGATTTTTATGAAATCACAATGGCAAATGGTTATTTTTGCACGAGTATGGCAGATGATATCGCCTATTTTGATATGTTTTTCAGGAAAATCCCGGATGGCGGCGGGTACGCCATCATGGCGGGGCTTGCGCAGGTGATCGAGTATTTTAAAAACCTGGAGTTTACCGATGAGGATATTGCCTATTTGCGGGAAAAGAAGCTTTTTAACGAGGAATTTTTAAATTATTTAGCGGATTTTCAGTTTACCTGCGATGTATGGGCAGTGCCGGAGGGAACGCCTGTATTTCCGGGCGAACCGTTGATCACGGTGAGAGGTCCAGTGATCCAGGCGCAATTTGTGGAAACGATGGTTTTGCTGATGGTCAACCATCAAAGCCTGATTGCAACGAAGGCCAGCAGGATCGTGCGAGCTGCCGCCGGAAGGCCTGTGATGGAGTTTGGGACAAGGCGCGCCCATGGGGGATCGGCTGCCATTTATGGAGCGCGGGCAGCCTATATCGGCGGATGCGTGGGAACTGCGTGTACCATATCAGACAGTATGTATGGGATACCTGCTCTTGGTACAATGGCTCATAGCTGGGTGCAGATGTTCGATGATGAATATGAGGCCTTCAAAAAGTATGCGGAAATTTATCCGACGAATTGCACGCTTTTGGTGGATACGTATAATGTGCTGAAATCCGGCGTGCCGTCCGCTATCAAGGTGTTCAAAGAGGTGAAGCCTGAAAAAATGGGAATCAGGATCGACAGCGGCGATATCACTTACTTGACGAAAAAGGCGAGAAAGATGCTGGATGAAGCAGGCCTTGAAGACTGTTCCATTGTCGTATCCAATTCACTTGACGAATATATCATCCGGGATGTGATCCTGGAGGGCGCTTGCATCGATTCTTTTGGTGTAGGGGAACGGCTCATTACCGCTAAATCCGAACCTGTTTTCGGCGGGGTGTACAAGCTGGTGGCACTGGAGAAGGACGGGAAAATGATCCCGAAGATCAAGAAGAGCGAGAACGTGGAAAAGATCACAAATCCGGGTTTTAAAACAGTATACCGGCTTTTTGACAAGGATACGCATCGGGCGCTTGCCGACATCATCATGCTGGATGGCGAGACGATCGAGGAAGGAGAGGCGTACGAGATTTTCGACCCGGATGCGGTGTGGAAACGCAAGAAGATCACGAATTTTTATGCCGAAAACCTGCGGCAGCAAATTTTCAAGGAAGGAAAGTGTGTCTACCAAAGCCCGTCTTTACAGGAAATCCGGACGCATTGCAAAAAGCAGCTCGATGCGATGTGGGACGAAATGAAGCGGTTTGAAAACCCACAGACTTATTACGTCGATTTGTCGCATAAGCTGTGGCAGCTTAAGCACGATATGATTGAAGAATTGTGATTTTTATACCAGATAATGAAAGAAGACCTTTGCAATGAATACAATTGCAAAGGCTTTTTTGCTTATTTTGGCTCAGCAATTACGCTTTTTTGCAA
>CAJUEB010000176.1 GCA_910585135.1 uncultured Eubacteriales bacterium | reverse complement strand
AGTTATCTACCATACATTGGTGTAAGGGTTTAAAAGAAATCGATACATTGTTACTAGCGATTGGTTAATTTTTTTGTAAGATAATTTGCCAACAGATTTTTTCATAGGCTTCTGGAAAATGAACTTATCAACAGATCTTTTTTCACAGGTTTCTGAAAAATGACTTTGCCGACAGTTCCTTTTTTCACAGGCTCAAAAAATTTTCCAGATGTCTCATTTCTGAGGTAATTCTATTTCAGCATTTCCCTTTCGGTAATGCAAAAAAGTGTGCAAGACGAAACCGAAAATCCCGTTGCACACATCTTGCCGTTCACACGTTATCGTTACATTTTACATCTTGCTTTTCACAGATACTACTGCATTTCACTGTATTCTGCGACCTATTGCGTCACAGACAAACAACAACTTCTGACCCTCATTTCAAATAGGGGATCTAAAGATTATTCATTACAATTTACTGCAATCAATTGCATTGTCTGCTGCCCGCATACCTCGTTTGCTGCCCGTACGCCTCATGCGCTATCCGCCTCGCTGTCCGCACGTCGCCCATTGTCTGCACTCTTCACGCATCCGGCGTCCTCTGAAAGCCCCATGCTCAGGACACCCGACTGCCGTCCGCACTCTGTTGCCCGCTGACCAACTGAAATTTTTCATTTTTACAGCTTGCTCTTTACAGCTGCTTTTATAGTTCGTGCCTCTCTGCCCTGGCCACACAACCCTTTACAGTTTTTCAAAATCGCTAGCACCATGCTTGCAAATCGGACAGATAAAATCCGCCGGAAGTGGGTCGCCTTCATATACATAGCCGCATATTTTGCAGACCCAGCCCTTTGCTCCGTCTGTTTTTTTCGGCGGTGCTTGTTTGATATGCTTATGATAGTAGTCGTAGGTTACAGATGGATCATCCGAAAGAACCTCACCCTCCGTAACCTCAGCAAGAAACAGCGTATGCGTTCCTAGGTCAACGCTTGAAATGACCTTGCCAGAAAGATATCCATTTGCGCCTTGCGTGATATATGGCAGCCCATTTTTACTGGTTTCATAAGGAAAGTCCTTAAATTTATCCACATCTCTGCCACTTTGGAAGCCAAAATGCTTGAATGTATCAAATTTAACCGTTTCGCTAAGAATAGAGACATTAAATACACCGGTTTTCGCGATCATGTCATGTGTAAAGTTATTCTTATTGACCGCAATCGTCACTTGATTCGGCGTGGTCGTAACTTGTTGCAGGGTATTGACGATGCACCCGTTCTGTTTTTCTCCATCTTTTGCAGTCAGGACGTACAGTCCATAGCTGATTTTAAACATTGCATTGTTATCCATGTTAATCACCCATTCCTTTCATTTCACCTTAACAATAAATAGTAATACAAATTTGTTTTTCACACGTTGCTTATCATTTATTGCAATATTTATTCTTTTCTCGCCGCACCCATCTCAGTTTCCGCCCTTTCATATCTTTATCGGTTTTCCCTTGCTATCAGAATGGCGAAAAAGCGGCAAGAAAAATTTTATTTTTTTTTATGGTCGCTCGAAACCCATCCTTTTTTAGCGTTTCTATCTTCTTATCTTCTGCATCAAACACCGATTTATGTATGATTTTAAGCGTCATTTAATCTCTCTTTATTTAAGTTTCCTCTTTTGTAAAAAATTGGGGTACGCTTCTTTAAAGCTGCTTCAGCAGCCTACTGAACCTTCCAGCTTTATCGAATAACCAGAGGATTTGCTCAGCCAATGGCGGCCTTCCTCTTATGATAAAACGCAGGCAATACTATGAAGCTTTAGAAATGGTAGCATAGTCAGTGATGTCTTTGAGAAAAATGTATCAACTAATATTGACAATATCAGGATGATTTCAGGATGCCGTTTCACCCAGCTTTGTTCGCACTGCCGCTTTTCACGCTGTTCCTTTTTGCGTTATCCTTATTTCGCTTTCCTTGTTTGCGTTGATCCTTTTTTGCTGCCCTTATTTCAGTTGCCTTGTTTTCGCCGCGCTTTGTTTTTATGCTTATTTTGCCATTATTCCTTTTTCTTCACCCCTGGTTTTACTGTCTCTTTCACGTTACCCTTATCAGAGTTGTTTTTTGCGGTCGTTTTTTATGCCTTGTCTTCTGTTTTTAGGATGTTTCCATAAATTTCTTTCGTTCCTGTCTCCCGCTTCAAAAAGTTTCCGTGCCCCCTTTTTTTACCCGCCCTTTCACTTTAAAAAATTTCCGTAAGTTCCTTCTATCTCCTTCCACTTGAGAAAATTTCCGTGCCCCTTCTTTCCTTCCCTGCCTTTTGCTGAAAGAATTTCCGGTCCCCTTCTATTCCTCCTTTTTCCTTTAAGGAATTTCCGTAAGTTCCTTGAGGCTCATTACGCTCTGCATCAGGGCTTTTTTATTGGCATCATAAGCGCCCTCTGCCGTTAAAATCAAATAGGTATAGTAGCATTTTTCACTTTCCATGAATATCGCAAGACCCTCTGCCTTCTTTTTCGCAGTGAAGCTGCCGGACGTGCTGTTTATGATAAAATCCGGCACGTCAATATCAGCATCGGACAAAGATGCTCCGGAAAATACATCAGCGAAGGTCGTATCCATCACGTGGTCTTGATAGCCCTCCAAATCAGTAGCGACAGGGCGCGCTTTGCTTTTGGACAAACATTGGATCTGTATATTTACCGTTTCGCCGGCATCCGTAACATTCAGAATATCATTATCCGACGCTTCATTTATCACCCATGAATCTTCGCCAGAGGACGGAAGCTCCACGGAAAACGATTTATCGGAATTGTAGAATGTGGCAGGCTCGCCGCTCAAAGTGCTGCTGCCGCAGGATGCCAAGGCAAAACACACGCAGGCGATCATTATTACAGATAATATCTTCTTCATTTTCAGTTCTCCTTGCGTCATTTAGAATCAATATAGTGAAAGTATAACATAAATCCCGAAAAATGAAAATGAAAAGCTGTTTTATGAGGCAGCCCGCCAAGGAAAGCCGCCTTGACAGAAGGACGGGAAACAGCTATAATTCAACCCATGAGCAAGTATCGCGGCAGGCTAAATCAGGAAACGATCGAGGCTGCGATCCAATCAAAACAAAGGATAGAAAAAGATGAACATAATCATTACGGCCGGAGGCACCAGCGAACGGATCGATGACGTGCGAACCATCACCAACTCATCCACAGGCAGGCTGGGTTTTACAATCGGAACGGTTTTGGCGGAACAATATGGGAGACAGATTGAAACGATTGACTATCTGCATGGATTGCGGGCGGCGTATCCTGTTCATGCAAAGATTCAGCCGGTCGCCATCGAGGGCGTGCTGGATTTGCAAAGGGAGCTACAGCGGCTGTTGACGACTGAAAAAATCGATGCGGTGATTCATGCGATGGCGGTAAGCGACTATCTGGTACATGAAGTAACCACGCTGGATCGAATCCGGGGAACGGAAGACCCTGAAAACAAGGCGGATCTTTCCGGCAATAAAATAAGCTCTGAAATTGATGATCTGGTGATCCATATGAAGAAATCGCCAAAGGTGATCAGCAAAATCAAAATGTGGAATCCGGCAGTAAAGCTGGTAGGCTTCAAGCTTCTCAGCAATGTGCCGCACGAAGAGCTGATTGATGTCGGTCATCACCTTTTAGAAAAAAACAGTTGCGATTTTGTGCTTGCCAACGATCTTGCAGAAATCAGCAAGGACTATCATTGGGGATATCTCATCCATAAGGATAAAACTTATGATACCATGGAAACCAATGAAGAAATCGCCGGGATGATCGCTAAAAAAATCCTCGCATCCGTATAATGCTTATTTGCGAAACAGGTCGCTACTGCGATGATTGCGCAGGACGCATCGACAGCGCGGGCATGAGCGCACAACAGCCCATCAAAAAACAGAGATGAATCATTTGTGGTCTCGCCGCGAGCGAAAGCGAATCACCCACAGGCTCGCCAAGCAAAAGCAAATCGCAAGCAGACCCGTTACAAATAAAAGCGGATCATTTGCGGTTCTGCCGCTGAAAGAAAAACCGCCATGCCATCTCTGGCAAAGTTTTGCATATGATCAAGAAAGGAGCTTCCGATGAACGTACTGTTAGGCGTTACGGGCAGCATATCAGCATACAAAGCCGCTGATATCGCAAACAGGCTGACCAAGCTGGGACACAATGTAGATGTGATCCTTACAGAAAGCGGCAGCAAAATCATCACGCCGCTGACGCTCCAGACCCTCAGCAAGAACAAAGTATATATGGATATGTTTGAGGAAATCACGCCCAGCGAGGTCAAGCATATTTCCCTGGCAAAAAAAGCAGATGTGGTTCTGATCGCACCGGCTACCGCTAATATCATCGGGAAAATTGCCTGGGGAATCGCGGATGATTTTCTTTCTACGGTCGTGATGGCAGCGGCAAACCATACGCCTGTGTATATTGCGCCCGCGATGAATACCAATATGTATGAAAATCCGATCGTTCAAGAAAACATCGAAAGACTAAGGCGCTTAGGCTATCGCTTTATTGAACCGAAGGAATCGCTGCTGGCATGCGGTGATCTAGGCAAAGGGGCGCTTGCC
>CAJUEB010000175.1 GCA_910585135.1 uncultured Eubacteriales bacterium | reverse complement strand
ATATGCCGGTTTGGCATATTTTCTTGCACCTGCTGATACTTGCAGGATCAGCGGTGCGTTTTCCTCCTGTGCTGCTTCCACAATGCCTTGGATGATCTCCATATTGTTGACATTGAATGCGCCGACAGCGTAGTCGTTTTTGAGCGCTTTTTCGAACATGCTTTTCGTAGTAACCAGAGCCATAATTGCCTCCTTGCTTTAAATTATTGGGTGATAATGTTTAAAATTTCTTCGCTGGAAGAACCCTTTGGTATCTGAAACGTGCCAGAGCGGATGGAGCTTGCTTTGCCAGCGCTGTTTACATAGGTTTCGAATGCGCCGGTATCTTCAATTAGTCCTGCTTCCTGCAATTTCGTGGCGACGCTGGATGAGGTATCGGCGTCATCGATGGTGATGGAGACGGGATCGGAAGCACTGCTCCCTGGCGTAGTGCTTTCTGTCTCCTGCGCCTGCTGATCCGTTTCTTCTGCCGTTTGCGTTTCGGTTGCGGTTTCCGCTGCTTCCTTGGCATACGTTTCAGGATAATCCATAATCGCGTCGATCCTGTTGTATATGATAAAGGCAGCGGCAGCCACAATCAGCAATACAATTATTATATCATTTTTATCATAAAAAAAATCCTTTAATTTCCTCATGTCGTTACTCCTTTTTCGTACATCGTGCATATACATGATTACTTTAACATATTTTTCGTGTTTTCTCAAATCTAAAAGCTCTTTTTTTATGAAATTTTCTTCACATAGGTTGTACTTCATGCATATATTTATGCTATAATAACATTTATGGTAAAAATAACGATAAGCGGCAATGAAGCAGGGCAGCGACTCGACCGGTTTTTACGGAAATATCTTCGGCGCGCTTCGCTGGGAGCGGTATATAAGATTATTCGCAAGGACCTTAAAGTAAATGGAAAGCGGGCAAAGGAAGATACCATGCTGGCAGCAGGCGACGAACTGACGCTTTATATGCCTGAGGAAAGGCTGTGCCAGCTTACGGCAGAGGTCAAGAAACATACAGCCTTGCGCCAGTTTAAAATCGCTTATGAGGATCACGATATATTGATCGCAGATAAACCGTGGGGACTTTTGACCCATGGTGATTCCCATGAGAAAAAAAACACGCTGGCTAACCAGGTGTGCGGGTATTTGCAGGAGCAGGGCGAATATCTTCCCTCGCGGGAGAAAACCTTTGTTCCCGCTCCGGTCAACAGGTTGGACCGCAATACGACCGGGCTTGTGATCTTTGGTAAAAATGCGGCAGCGCTGCGCACCTTTACGAAGCTCATCAGGGAACGAAGCCAGATTGAAAAGTATTATCAGACGATCGTATGCGGCCGTCTGGAAGAACCGCTTTTTCTCGATGAGAGGCTGGAAAAGAATGCAGGCCGGAATATGGCGCAGATTGTGGAGGCTGGAAAGGGCAAGGAGGCTGTGACCTGGGTGAAGCCTTTGCAGGCAGGCGCGCGTTTTTCCTTTGTGGAGGTGCGCATCCTGACAGGGCGGACGCACCAGATCCGGGTTCATCTTGCGAATGCCGGGTTTCCGCTGGCAGGAGATAGCAAGTATGGCAGCAGGCGGGAAAATGCCTGGCTGAAAAAGCACGGGATCACGACACAGCTTCTGCATGCCTATAAGCTGCGTTTTGCACGAATGCCTGCGAACTTTGCGGGACTTTCGGGACGGGAAATAGAAGCTCCGCTTCCTGCGGAATTTTTAAGAGCGAAAAAATTGTTAATGACAGATATAGATGAAAGGATAAAATGATGCAATCCGACAAGGAAAGCAAGTACCAGAAGTGGCTGAAAAGAAATAAGCCGTATCGGCTCGCGGTAGTGCTCGCGTTTATAGTGGTGATGCTGGTCGCACCGGAGGTTAATGAAGGCGATGCCATGTCGCCGACGATAGAAAGCGGACAGGTTCTGGTGGTCAGCAAGACGTCTTATTCCCCGAAGCGGGAAAGCCCTGAGCGAAATAAAGTGGTGATTTTAAAGAAAACCTTTGCACAGGACGTTTCGGATGATAATATCATCGCCCGTGTGGCAGGGCTTCCGGGCGACAAGGTGCAGATCAAAAATGGTAAGGTGTTCATCAATGGCGAGGAATATGTTACGCCGTCGGGGATCAAGGGAGCGGATCAGAATATGAAGCTGACGCTGAAAGCACACGAGGTGTTTTTGCTGTGCGATAACAGGGAAGAGCTTATGGACAGCAGAAACGAGCTGATGGGTCCTGTTGACATGAGGGAAATCAAGGGGAACGTGCTGATCAGCGTATGGCCGTTTTCGCGGTTTGGAGGCATTGATTAAATGAAGGAATTTATAAAGGACGTTATCATAGCACTTGTTATCATCCTGGCGATTACGCTGGTGATCAAGCCGACTATCGTGAAGGAAAGCTCCATGGAACCGACGCTTTATGAAAACAATTATCTGTTTGTCAATAAACTGGCGTATGTCAATAAGGATCATCCGGAATACGGGGATATCGTGGTTTTTAAATCCGATATCGATAATGATGAAGGTGGCGGCAAGAAGATGCTGATCAAGCGTGTGATCGGCGTGGAAAACGATGTCCTTACGATATCAGACGGCATCGTTTATCGAAATGGCGTTGCGCTGGAAGAACCGTATACGCTGGAGGGCTTCACTTCGGGGGAAATTACCGATTATACAGTGCCGAAGGATGAAGTTTTTGTAATGGGGGATAATAGGAGCATTAGCCTTGACAGCAGGGATGGTGCGGTTGGCACTGTCCGTGAAGAGGATGTCCTGGGAAAGGCGTTTATTCGGCTTTACCCGTTTAATACGTTTGGGCTTCTGTAGGGTTTCCATAGGGTTTCTGTAGCATATGCGTTACATAATAAAACAGAACATGGGGGAATGCATATGTATAAAAGGTTTGCGCGGTATGTGGCGGCGGCGATTTTGGGAGTAGTTTGCGCGGCAGCGGTTTCGGCCGTTTTTACGATTACGGCGGTTTCCGGCAGCGGAATGGAGCCTGCGATAGCGAACGGAAGCAAGGTGCTGGTGAATAAATTGGCTTATCATGGAAAGGATGCCGCTGTGCCGGAGATCGGCAGCGTGGTGGCGTTCCGTAGTGCGGTTTATGGTGAGGAAGGCGAGGGCAGTATCCTGGTCAGGCGGGTTGCGGCAAGGCAGGGAGATGTGGTTTCGATCAAGGACAATGTATTTTATCGCAATGGCAAGCCTTATGAAGAATATATGGATGAGGCTGTCCATATGGAGCCGATGGACGCAGTAAAACTGGGCAATTATGAGATTTTTGTTCTCAGCGATAATAGGAAGTCATCCATGGATAGCAGAAATGAAGCGATTGGCATTCTGGATGTCCGGGATTGCATCGGCAAGGTATGCTTCCAATAGAAAGGAAACACATGCATGAAGATTGTAGCAAACAATAAAAAAGCCCGGCATGATTATTTCATAGAGGAATCTTATGAAGCGGGAATCGTTTTAACGGGAACAGAGATAAAATCGGTCAGGCAGGGGAAAGTAAGCATTAAGGAAAGCTATGCCAGGATTGAACGGGAAGAGATTATTATCTATGGGATGAATATCAGCCCGTACGAGCAGGGAAACAGGTTCAATACCGATCCCCTGCGGCCAAAGAAGCTGCTGCTTCATAAACGGGAGATTCGGAAATTAATTGGCTATACGACATTAAAAGGCTTGACATTGGTTCCTCTTAGGATGTACATTAATGACAGGGGGAAAGCAAAGGTAGAACTGGCGGTAGCTAAGGGTAAAAAGGAGTACGATAAACGTCACGATATCGCTAAACGGGATGCGGACAGGAGAATGCAGCAGGCGATGCGGAAATAGGAGGTCATGATGCAGAATTTTTTGAATAAAGTAGGAAAGACGGCCACGGATGTCGCTGGCAAGGCAGGAAATAAAGCGAGTGAACTGATCGAGGTCGGCAAGCTGAAAAGCAAGATCAGCGCGAAAAAACAGGAGGCTGCGTCCGCTAAGAAGGAAATTGGTAATTATTGCTATGGACTGTTCGAGCAAGGCGGAATTGATGACAGCGTGATTTTGGATCTTTGCAAAAAAATCAAGTCCTGCAAGGAAGAGATTGCCGATTTGGAGCAGCAGATCCAGGATACGAAGGATTCGTATTGATGGAGGGCGCTGGCGCTGAATGATATTAATCGAATATGGGGATGTTCTGGTTTCGACGGGGGTGTGGAAGCCGGATCAGCGAGCCGCAGTTTGTCCGGTCTGCGTTATCAAAGGACACGTTAAATATAAACGCTAAAAAGAATAACAATTTCGCACCAATGGCTATGGCTGCGTAGTCAGTCATAAGCTGTGCGTGTCAGCTCCGGTTTACCTGTAGGCCGGATGTCTGGCATCAATCATACAGGAAAACCTTATGTGAATTCCCGGCAGCATAAGGGAATAACGGGATAGCGGCGGATAAAGCCTGCTTTTGGGCGTTATCTGGGGCGAATCTTTAAAACAAAAGCTGCGCTCGGAGAAAATCTTGCGAAAATGCTTTCGGACATGGGTTCGATTCCCATCATCTCCACCATCGTATGCAAAAACCCGCTTAAAAAAGCGGGTTT
>CAJUEB010000174.1 GCA_910585135.1 uncultured Eubacteriales bacterium | reverse complement strand
ACCGAAAGACTATTTTTATTGTTTGTTTCCTTACTTTCCCTCGTTCGCTTTTAACAAAATCTCCCTGGCTAACCTCAATCCGCTCGATCAAACGATATAGCAATTCAGGCGTAAGCGCTTCTGTCTCCGTATATACCCGCAATAATGCCCTTATTTTTTTAAAGGAATCATCCTCTGCCCTCACTTGCGATTGCCCTTTTTCTCCTTTTCGTTTCCTTTCCGATTCCTTTCCCTGCCCGTCTGCTTCTTTTTGCCGCCGTTCCATTTCTTGCAAACGCGCATCGATCATCTTGCTTTCCGCTTCATATTTTCGCAGCATATTACGCATTCGTTCCGCACACAAAAGGTTCTTTGCATAATCTTCATAAATTTTCTCAATCAGAAAATCCAGCTCTTGTTTTCTTTTTTTTAAAGATAAGATTTCCTTTTCCGTATGGTTGTTGTCCTGCTGTTTCTTCACACGCTCGCTGGCGGCTTTCAAAATATCCGCTTGATCCTCTTTAGAAAGACGCATGATATTCTGGATCGTTTTCAAGACAATCTGATATAGCACATCATAATCAATGAAATGGTTCGAACACGCTTTGCTGCCATGGAGCTTATAAGCGCCACAAGCCAGATTCGCCCGCGCGCCTTTCCGCCGAGATCCCACGGTTGACATATTTTTTCCGCAATCTGCACACTTTGCAATTCCTGAAAATACATTCGTAAATCCGCCTTTTTTCGCACAGGTTCTCTGATGGCTTCTTCTCGACGCCATATGGAACAGTTCAGCAGAAACGATCGGTTCATGCGTATTTTCAACGATATGCCAGCTTTCTTTGGGATTTTGTACCGTTATGCGGCTCTTGAAAGATACTTTCGTCGTCTTTCCTTGCACCATGTGTCCCAGATATACGATATTGCGCAGCATCTTAGTAATCGTCGATGAGCTCCATTCGCCTTTGGCAGTATAGTGGTCCAGCGTTAAGCCCGCGCGCGTCAAACAACGGTATTGAAGCGGCGTAGGAACGGCTCTTTCATTTAACGTTTTCGCGATCCTGGAAGGCAGCACCCCTTTTGCCGCCTGACCAAAGATATATTCTACAATTTTCGCCGCGGTTTCATCGATAATCAGATGATGTTTATCATCAGGATCACGCTTGTACCCATAAGGTGCAAAAGCTGCAACAAACGCACCCTCCTGCATGCTTGTCGCAAACGCAGAGCGGATCTTCTTGCTGATATCACGGGCGTACATCTCATTGATAACATTCTTAAACGGCGCGATATCAGTATAGGGGCTTTCCGAGTCATACCCGTCATTGATCGCGATGCAGCGAACCTGTTTTGACGGAAAATATATTTCCGTGTACTGTCCTGCTAATATGTAGTCCCGTCCCAGCCTCGATAAGTCTTTCGTAATCACCAGATTGACTTTTTTGTCCTCGATATCCTGTATCATGCGTTTAAAGGCGGGCCGGTCGAACGTCGTCCCAGAAACGCCGTCATCGACGTACTCGTGATAGACAGAAAAACCATTTTCCGCCGCATACAGCCTGAGCATTTTACGCTGCGTCTGAATGCTTGCGCTTTCGCAAGTGCCATCATCATCCTTTGAAAGACGCATATAAAGCGCCGCTTCATATTTTTTGTTTTTAGGCAGCGCCTTCATGAGGCCCCCTTCCATACAGACCCCACAAGGACTGCACCGATCTATCAAATGGCATTAACATGACCGTCCAGCATATGAAGCTCACAAACCAGCATTTCAACCAGCAGTTCTTTGAGTGTACATTCCCCTGAAAATTCGCATTCCACTTGGCAGATAGCATTTGCCATCATCATCCCTTCCCTTCGTTTTCGATTCGCATATGCGTACACAATTTATATGCAGGAAAAGGCTTAAAAATGCCCTGGCATCAGGTTTCGATTTTATTTTCAGAAAAGTTTTCCTGCAATGATTGCGAAGGGCAACAAAAAAGCAGGACGTTTTTTGTCCTGCCATATTTGCCAAAGGACTCCTGTTACAATTACTCCCCCGTTCAGTTTACCCGCAAGCGTTACAGCTCCAGGCTATTTTCTTTTAGTAAAAAATCATAGATATTCATCGTCGTAATCCCATCTTCATCTCTTGTGATGCCCACAACATCTTTAACAACAATAATTTTTTTAAAAGAATCATTCACGTTGACAAGAGAGGCCTTTTCCTGAATCCGTTTTTCTTCCGTCGGCATACTGAAAGCCGATTGAATATAATAGCGTTTGCTGCCAAAATTGGCTACAAAATCAATTTCCAACTGCTTTTTATACTCTTTGCCAGCTTCGCTTTTTCCACGCTTTTCCACAACACCGACATCTACGGAATATCCCCTGCTCCGCAGTTCATTGTAAATGATATTTTCCATCAGATGCGTTTCTTCAATCTGCCTGAACCCTAGCCTTGCATTTCTAAGCCCCACATCTTCAAAATAGTATTTTAACGGTGTGCCGATATATTTTCTGCCTTTCACATTATAACGATTTGCCTTATTGATGATAAATGCATCTTCCAGATGTTCAAGATATTGCCTGATGGTATTTAAGCTGATCGTTGACTGAATCACGCTTTGAAATGTCGCTTCAATCTTGGGCGGATTTGTTAGCGAGCCAATAGCCGAAGCCAGAATGTTAATTAGATCCTCCAATTCCTGTGTTTTTTCAATATGATGTCTTTCAATAATATCTTTCAGGTAAGTCTCCTGGAACAAAGTTGTCAAATAGTTAATTTTCTGTTCTTCCGTTTTCATCGTGGCAATCAGCGGAAGACCGCCATATATGATATAGTCTGCCCACCCATGGTACATATCCCCATCATAGGCTTCCATAAACTCTTTAAAGGTTAATGGATAAATATGGATTTCATCGCCCCGACCCCTAAATTCAGTAATTACATCCTTGGATAAGAATTTTGAGTTACTCCCCGTCACATATATATCCGCATTGTTAATATGAAGCAACGAATTCAAAACCTCTTCAAATTCTTGCAGCATCTGGACTTCATCAAGCATAATGTAATACTTCCTATCATCCGTTAGCAATGACTCGATGTACTCTAATATCGCATCCGGATCACGATACTTTTTATTCTTGCGTTGATCCAATTCGATCATAATAATATGTGATGCAGGCACTCCCTGCCCCAGTAAATAATTTTTGAAAATGTTGAATAGAAGATAAGACTTTCCACACCTTCTAATGCCAGTTACAACCTTTATCATGCCATTGTGCATGCGGTTAATTAAGTCATTTAAGTATTTGTCTCTCTTAATCTCCATAAGCCAATCTCCTTTGTTGAATATTTTAGACGTTTTAGACCTATTTATTCATCATAATTATACAGCTTTATGCAGCAGAATTCAATTCATATTGAATACTCTAGACGTTTCTGTAAAGAATATTCAAGCATGTGCGATGATGATTTTTCTTTCATTTAAGTTTTAGTTGCAATTTTTTAGAAAAATATTCTTCTGTATTTTAAAATGTTCATTGATTCCAGGCAAATTCCTTTTTTATAATAGAGCTAAAAACTATATTAAGGAGGAGTTTTATGCACGACTTACAAACTATGCTTCATGATTATCTCAGCTATTGCACCCTGCAAAAAAAGCTCAGCAGCAAAACGCTCAAAGCTTATGCCATCGACCTGAACCAGTTCCTAGCATTCTCCGCCAAAACGCCCGATCCATTTGACCGCGCTCATCTTACCATGTACATCCGCTCCCTGAATCAGCAGTATAAGCCAAAAAGTGCAAAACGCAAAATCGCAACGCTGAAAGCCTTTTGCAGCTACCTGGTCTATGAAGACATCCTAAAGCTGCATCCTTTTTCCAAAATCCGTACCAGCTTCCGCGAGCCTGCCCTGCTTCCCAGGACAATCCCCCTGGATACTATCCAAACCCTGCTAAAAACCGTCTATGCCATGAAAAGGCATCCCCGCTTGACGCCTAAACAGCACCGCCATGCCCTGCGGGATATCGCCGTGCTGGAGCTTTTGTTTGCAACCGGCATCCGGGTATCAGAATTGTCCTTTTTAAAGCCAGAAGATATAACTTTTACGGACAGGACGCTAAAAATTTATGGAAAAGGCGCACGCGAGCGAATCCTCTACATTGAAAACCCTGATGTAATCAATGCCCTCCAGGCTTATGAAAAAGAATTTTTTTCTGAAATGGAAGCCTGCGGCTTCTTTTTTATCAATAACTGGCGCGCGCGCTATTCGGAACAGTCAGTCCGAAACATGATCCGAAAATATACAAAGCTGGCAGGATGTCCCCTGCATATCACGCCCCATATGTTCCGCCACTCTTTCGCGACGCTCCTGCTGGAAGAAGACGTGGATATCCGCTATATTCAAAACTTGCTGGGGCATAGCTCCGTGACCACGACGCAAATTTACACGCATATTTCTGCGAATAAGCAGCGGAAGATTCTCGCGGATAAACATCCGCGAAACCGTATATTGAAAGGGGAATAGATTGTATAGGCGGCGCTAGCAGAGCGCCGCTTGTTTTGAATTGGGGGATAATAAAAAGTTATCCGCGAGTTGGAAGAAAAGCGACAGATAATAGATGATTATGTTTTTATATGGAGAATA
>CAJUEB010000173.1 GCA_910585135.1 uncultured Eubacteriales bacterium | reverse complement strand
ATTACCTCCTGTGCGGCGGGGTTTATTTTAGCCCCGCTTGTTTCAGTATTGCATTTTCAAGACCTTTTTTTAAGTCTTTGGTGTGCATTGGAACTTCTGTTTGCCGTTTGGTCATTGAATTTCGCATTTTCACATGTGACCCGTTCTGGCCAACGATTTCAAAACCGTTGCTTTTCAGAGGTTTGACCATTTCTTTTGGTGTCATTGGCATTGTAGCAGGTTCCTTTCTTGATCACATTATATTACGTAACAATACGTATGTCAACGATGAATCAGTAAATATACGTATCACTTTTTCAGCTAGTTTTACTAGTGGTATTAATATGCTGAAAATTCGCGAAGGGGAGATGCAGAACCGCAATCGAGTTGCGTAAACGAAACAAGCCTTAAATTTCTCCTAAAAACAAGGTATCGCGGGCACAACATGTGCAAATGCCTGGAAAAAGAAGAAACACCAGTTGCCAAATGGCAACTGAAATGCAGCAAAAACGTTGAAAAATGCAGGTTTGCACGTTGGCACGATAATTGCTCTTATTATTCATGAACGATACGATACTGCATTCACAAACAAATTAAGAGCATTTCGATTTAAGGAGGAAAAAAATGGCGAGAATTGAAGCAGAGAGAAAAGACATGGTAAGCGAAGTGAAAAAGGGAAGCGATGCGACGGAACTGAAATTCAGGCTTTCTATTCACGGGGAGGATATGCATTATCCGGGCGAAATGATTTCTGGCTGTAAATTGATGGAAAAATGCATCGACTGCTGCACGGAGCTTAGCAACCTGAGGGACAACGGGGATGGCGGTCTTTTTGTGAGGACGGAAGGCAATATTTTAAGGCCCGTGCATATGCTGGACGCAGTGGAAATCATCGTCTGGCTCATTGAAGAAGGCAACCGGTCGAGGTTGTATGGATATGAAATGTACAAAACGTCGGAATACAATCAGAAAACCGACCGTTCGGAAGTATTTGACGAGCCTGTGCTTACGGTAAAGGGCGATGTAACATTTGTCGTTCACAAATAGCGGCATGGACGGACGAGGGGGAGAAGGCCATGGACTACAGTCAATTTTTCAGGGAAAACTATGATGTGCTTTTGACGATCATGAACGGATTTGACATCGGCATATGGATCACTGATGGAGAAGGAAACGTGATTATGGTAAACGATAGATCCCTGAAAGGAGGAAAAGTTTCCAGGGAAGAGTTGATGGGACGGAATATGGTCGAGCTGGTAGAGACAGGATATGTGATCCATGAATCGTCGGTTCTGAAAGCGATCGATAGCGGAAAGCAGGAGAGCATCATACAGGAGCTTGGCGAAGGCGGGTATTGCCTGGCTACCAGCACCCCGTTATTTTACAAGGGCAAAACGAATATTGTCCTATGCGTCGAGCGGAATATCTCCGAAGTGGCGAAAACGAGGGATTTGCTTACGCAGCAGCAGATTTTAACGGAAAAGTTCGGTATGCAGCTTGCGGAACAGACTAAGGGAAACGGCATGGAGCGTGAGGAAATGATCGCCCATGACATCAGCACAATACGGCTTAGGGAAAAAGCGATCCAGATCGGCAAGATCGACGCGACGGTGATCATCATCGGGGAATCCGGGACAGGAAAAGAGATCGTGGCGGATCTCATCTATCACAACAGTGACAGAAAAGGGAATCCCTTTATCAAGGTCAACTGTGCAGCGATCCCGGATACCTTGATCGAATCTGAGTTTTTCGGATACGAAGCGGGCGCTTTTACAGGAGCGAGCCAAAATGGAAAAGCCGGTCTGTTTGAAATGGCACAGGGCGGTATCCTCTTTCTCGATGAGATCGGGGAACTGCCACTGCTCATGCAGTCAAAGCTTCTTCGGATCTTGCAGGACAAGACCGTGAGGCGGATCGGCGGGGAAAAGGAAATTTCCGTGGATGTGAGGATCATCGCAGCAACGAACCGCAACTTAAAGGATGCAATGGAAAACGGGAGCTTTCGAAGCGATCTGTACTACAGGCTGTTTGTCGTTCCGATTGAAATTCCCCCGCTCAGAAAGCGCCGGGAGGATATCGCGCCCCTGGCACATAGTTTTCTCAGCCAGTTCAATGAATTGTACGGTATGAAGAAGACGCTTAACGCGGATGCGATCAGTGCGCTGGAGTCGTATTCATGGCCCGGCAATGTCAGGGAGCTGCGTAATGTGATCGAACGGCTGGCGATCAGCGGGGCGGGAAGTGACATATCAAAATTCCAAGTACAAATGTGTCTGGGAAATAAAGAGGATCTCTCTGTCGATATGATGTTAGCCGATGGCGAGGAAACGACCCTGGAAGAACTGGTCAAGGAATATGAGAAGCATATCATCGCAAGATGCATCGAAAAATATGGAAATGCTACGGAAGCAGCGAAGCGATTGAAGGTCAATAAATCGACAATTTCAAGGAAAATGAAGAAATACAAAATTTAATGTTATCGTTAGGCATTTTATGCTTTCAAAATGATTGATTGAGTGGAGAAAGAGATGGCAAAGATATTAGACGGCGTCAGGATCATAGATTTCACAGAAGGGCAAATGGGTACTTACGGGACGATGCTTTTGGCGGACTTTGGCGCTGAGGTGGTCAAGATCGAAGACTATAAAGCAGGCGGTGATGCGATGCGCAGGAGGTTTCCCAAGAATGAAAAAGGCAGTGCGTACCACGCTTATATCAACCGTGGGAAAAAGAGCGTGTGCATCGATCGGAGGACAGAAGCGGGACAGGCATTGATCTTGCGCCTTATAGAACACGCGGATGTCGTGTGTGATAGCTTTCCCGCCGGGGAATTGGAGCAATGCAATTTGGGTTATGAAGACGCTTGTAAGGTGAATCCGCATATTATTTACGCATCCCATACCGGATATGGAAAGACGGGCCCGTTAAGCAAAACAGTGGGCAGCAATCTTACCGCAGAAGCTTTATCGGGTTTGATGGAAATCACCGGACACGAAGGAGCACCGCCTACGGCTCACGGATCAAGGATGGCGAACCAGTTTGGCGGCGTGTTCTTTGCAATGGCTGTTGTTTCGGCTCTGATTGCAAGAGATAAGACCGGGCAGGGACAGCAGATAGATGTGGCGTCAGCGGACTGTATGTTTACTGCGCTAGAGGATATTTTAGTCAATGAATTGTTCACCGGCGAAATTTTTGAGCGGGAAGGCAACAAATCGAGGGCGATCGCACCTTACGATACGTTCCAGGTTAAAGACGGCTATGTATCGACTGCGGTATCGACAGACGCGCAATGGGCGAAATTCAGCGAAGCGATGAAGATGCCTGAGCTTTTGCAAGACCCCAGGTTTAAAACGAATGAGAGCAGGGGCGAAAACTATATCAAAGTATTGCAGAAATTGTTAAGCGACAGGTTTAAGGAGATGACGAGGCAGGAGATGGAGGACACGCTTCGTCCGCTCAATATCCCAAGCGGACCGGTGCTTACGGCAGCCGAAGCTTTCGAGAGTGAGCAGCTCAATGCCAGGAATATGGTCATTGAACTGGAGGATAAAGCACTGGGGAAGCTGAGAATGCCTGGCATTCCGATCAAGATGTCAGGAATTGCGGATGTTCCGGCAGGCCCGGCTCCGTTATTAGGTGAAGATACAGCGGCGTTTTTAGAAGAGGCCAGGATCAGTGAAAGCGAGATAACGGAAATGCTGCGTAATGAAATTATCATGTGCAAGGGAGGTGTGGAATAAATGGGACCGCTGCAAGGCATGACAGTATTGGACTTCACACAGGCGTATAACGGCCCTTATGCGACGATGAACCTGGCGGATTATGGCGCAAGGGTCATAAAAGTAGAACGCGTTGACGGAGGCGACCAGTCGAGATTTTGGAGTCCGTATACGGAAGACGGCGAAAGCGGATATTTCGCGACATACAACAGAAACAAAGAGGGCATCGCAGTTGATCTGGGAGCATCAGAAGGAAAAGAACTGATTAAGAAGTTATATGCGAAAGTGGACGTGGTGATTGAAAATTTTAAATTTGGGACGATGGACAAGCTCGGCATCGGATATGAGGTTGCGAAGGAAATCAATCCGGGAATCATTTTCGCGTCGAGCGCAGGTTTTGGACAGACTGGCCCGTTACGGGCAAATACGGCGTATGACAATGTGATCGAGAGCATGTGCGGCTATATGGATATGACGGGATTTCCAGACCAGCCGCCGCTTCGGTCGGGCGCATCGATCGGGGACAGCTATACAGGTCTTACGGCGGCGTTTGCGATCGTGCTGGCATATTATGGAAAATTAAAAACAGGAGAGGGACGTCGCATTGATGTGGCGATGCTGGATACGATCTTCGCTATTCTCGAAGATTCCTTGCTTACGTATTCGCTTACGGGAAAAGCTGTAAGCAGGACGGGCAACGCCAAGCCGAGGGAAATCGTGCCGTATGATACATATGACTGCAAGGATGGTTTTATTGCCGTTACCGTTACCGATGAAAAGATGTGGCCTGATTTTTGCCATGCGATCGAAATGCCTTGGCTGATAGACGATCCTGCGTATGCGACGAATGACCTCAGGGTGCAGAATTACGAGGCGTTTACGGCGATGATGCGGCAGTTTATGGCGGGAAAAGAGGAGGCTTGGCTTTTGCAGCGGTTTGCGAAATATAATA
>CAJUEB010000172.1 GCA_910585135.1 uncultured Eubacteriales bacterium | reverse complement strand
ATCAGGCAATTTCTTGCAGGACATGACGAAAACCATGCCGAAATCTTTGCGCAGGAATGCCCATCTTGCGGCGAAACCGATTCATCGCTACGCCCGCCATATGCAGAAGCTCTTCCGACGGGACGCCAGCCACGCGGCGGGCGTCCCAGTGAAGAGCTTCTGCGCGAATTCGAATCCTCAATTGAAACCTTCCTGGACCGGGCAAAAGCCTTTGATGAAACGATTTCCGCAGAAAGCCTCTGGCAGGCATTGCGAAACTATTTGATCTATGCCGTCATTTCCAATCTTCAGGATAAACCCCAGAATTGCCACGATGCGATCGTGGGATACAGCTTACTTTATCCGTATACGGACAATTACATTGATGCGCGGCGCAGAACCAGCGCCGACAAAAACGCTTACCATGACTTGATCCGAAACACGCTTTCCGGCGTGGATACAAACCCTGTGAGCGATCATGAAAGGAAAACGAAACAGCTTCTGTTGCTCGTGCTGGATCATTATGCCAGTGATGTTTCGAAGCGGCAGGATGCCGCGAGCCTTTTGCTTCTCATGCTACAGGCGCAGGAAAAAAGCATGCTTCAAATACATAGATTCGGTACGAAAAAGCTTGCCGCAGATGAAATCCTCCGCATTTCATCTTACAAAGGCGGGCTTTCTGTATTGCTGGATTATATGGTCAGCATTGGTTTTGATCGCAGTAAAGTGACGGAAGATGAGATGTACTTTTATTTAGCGTTTGGGCTTGTTTTGCAGCTTGCCGATGATTTGCAGGATCTGGAAGAAGACAGGAAAAAGCACGCGCAGACGCTTGCTACGATTTGCCGGGGTAAAAAAGCACGGGAACGATTCGCCAACAAGCTTTTTCACTTTGCCTGGGATTGCATCAGTGGATTTTCGCCTAGAAACCCAAAGCTGCACCGTTTTATTTTGCGGAATTGCCAGACGATGCTTCTCGTCTCCGCTGCGCAGAATGCGAAATATTTTTCAAAGCACTATTTAGAAATGATTGAACCTTATTTGCCGGTGTCACTTTCGTATATCAAGCAAATGGGCGACAAGGGGATGGTGGGAGCGTAGCATACCAGGCGGCAAGGGGAAGCCAGATCGCAGGGATATGCCGGGTGGCAACCAGACGCCAGGCGGCGACAATATCCTGGGTAAATCGTGAGCCTTATGGCATGGTTTTTCGCAGGCTTGTGGCTGTGCGTGAAGTTGCGGTTGTTTTTTTCGCAGGTCTGTGACCGCGCCGCATAAAGCTGCAATGCGGCTTTTCTAAAATTTGCGATAATTCATCATGTCGCGATGCAAATCCCCCCTAAATTTGTTATAATGAATCATATATATCCCCCGTTTGAACTGGGGGTCATAACTTAGATAGTAACGATATCCCCGATTTAGAATAGGGATTGCTGACTTTGATTTCGTATGAGGCAGCCGCGTGGCTGGATCTACATAAAAGTAAAAACGATCAGGAGGATGCGATGAAAAAACGAATTTTAATTTACGGAGATTCCAATACGCATGGATTTGATGCGGAAACAGGAGGACGGTTTGACGAAAATACCAGGTGGACCGGAGTTTGCCAGAATCTCCTCGGCGAAGATTATGTTATCGTAGAAGAAGGACTGAACGGACGGACGACCTGCCTGGACGACCCCCTTGCGCCGTTTTGCAATGGATTGGCGTATATTGTGCCATGTATCCTGTCACAGCTTCCGCTGGATATGATTTGCGTGAAGCTGGGTTCGAACGATTTAGATAGAAGCATGCGCCAGACGCCGGAAATGATGGCCGCAAATGCCGCTAAGGTGCTAAAGACGGCCCGGGCGGCACTCAGGGAGAAATACCCTGATTCTTCCTGCCAATATGTCCTGATGGCGCCGCTGGAGACAACCGAGGATGCTTTGAACGGGCCTTTCGGGTACTCTTACGATGAAGAGACGATCGCAGTGTCGAAGACGGTGGCGAAAGCCTATGAAAAACAGGCAGAAAAGGAAGGATTCTTGTATTTTGACGCGAACCAATACGCTCGTTGTGGCAGCATAGACGGTGTTCATTTAGATGCGGAAAACCATCGGAAATTAGGCGTGGCCTTCGCTTCGTGGCTCAAGGAAAGGTGGTAGCAGATATGACGGATGTGCAGAGGCAGCCGGGCAAATGGAAGCTGTATGGCGTCGCAATTGCATTCACATTGACCGTTGGTTTTTCATTTTTTGGCATCAAAAAATGTGCGCTTTATGCTGACTCCCTGGAAATCCTGGCGTATCGGTATATCGCTGCTTTAATCGGCGTGGTCATCTGGCTGGCGGCGAGGCGGATGATGGGCAAGGATTCTGTGAAAGCACCCGGCCGTCCGAAATTTCATCTTTATCAGACGGCGGCTTTTTATATTCTGTTTATGATTTTCCAGGTTGTCGCCATGTTCTTTGCGACTTCGATCGAAGGGGCGATCGTGTTTACGATGGTGCCGATTTTCGCGAAGATAATCGGGCGTACTGTGCTGGGAGAGAAATCGACGCTCTTGCAGAATGTTTTTATGGTCATTACGGTAGCGGCGCTTCTGACGCTGGTGATTCTCAATGCTACGGACATCGACCTCAATGTCAAAGGTTTGATTCTGATGGTCATCAGCAGCATTTTCATGGCCTGTAATAACGTTTCAGCTCGTTATATCAGGGATGTATTTCGGCCGATTGAAATCACCAGGTGCATTGTCATGGGTGGGTTTCCGATCTTTACGGTTGCGGCTTTGGCAAGAGCCGCTTACCGGGGAAATATTGCGGATTTTTTCGAGCCGCTGCTGCATCCGGAGTTTGTAGTCTGGGCGTTGTTTTTAGGGATCGGCTGTATTTTGTTGTCGGCGCAGTTCATGTCGTATATGCTGGCACATATGCAGATTGTCCAGTCAACGGTGTTCAACAGTGCGTCTACGCTGGTCTCCATCATTGCCGGGGCGCTTCTTTTGGGTGAACCGCTGTACTGGTATCACTATTTGTGCGGAGCAGTGATTATCGTTGGCGTCATCGGTCTTACGCTCGCGCCTGCGGATGCCAATAACAGTGGAAAATCGCTGGGTGGCAGTATGGACCGTGAGGAAAGCACGAGCGTGAATGATGAAGCGGGCATAGGCATAGACCACGCGGAAAACACGGACGAAAACGATCAAGGAAGCGGCGTATGAGCCGCAATAAAAAGGTGAAGCCGTATGGATTGTAGCGGCAAAGGCGGCATAAGCCGCAAAAACGACAAACTGTACGATGTTCAAAAAAGGAGGAGCAGAGCATGGAATTAAAGGAAGCGATTCTTACAAGGCGGTCGATCCGTGGATTTTTGGATAAGCCCGTGCCAAAGGATATCATTTCCGATATCCTAAAAACAGCTTGCCGGGCAGTATCCGCCAACAATATTCAGCCTTGGGAGTTTGCGGTCGTATCGGGTGATGTGTTGAAGCAGATCGGTGCGGAAAACGCGGCTGCTTTTTGTAATCATGAGCCGGAGGATTATGCAGATGAACCGTTTGAAGGCGTATACAGGCAGCGCCAGATCGGTGTAGCCAAGCAACTGTTTCGTGCGATGGATATTGCCCGTGGGGATAGGGAAAGACGGGATTGGTGGACGCAGCGGGGCTTTCGGTTTTTCGATGCACCGGCCGCGATTATTCTTTATATGGATGCAAAGCTCAATGAGGCGGCTTGCCGGTTTGATATGGGGTGCGTTGCGCAGAATATTTGCCTTGCGGCAATGGTGCATGGCATTGGTACTTGTGTAGAAGACCAGGCGATTATGTACCAAAAATCGCTTCGCACGCATTTGGGAATCCCTGCGGATAAGCGTTTTGTTACAGGGATCGCATTAGGATACCCAGATCCCCAGTTTGCGGCGAATCATATCATAAGCGAACGGGAGGATCTTGAGCGGATTACGCATTGGCATGGATTTGATATGACGTGATGGACGGGGGTAGGCGGAAATGATGCAGACGGTTCTCGTGCAGGCACTCGGCTTTCTGGCTGCGGCTTGCTTCATATGCTCCTATCAGATCAAGTCTAATAAAGTGCTTTTTATCTTGCAGACTTTGGCAAGCTGCCTGTTCTGTCTCCAGTTTTTTATGCTGGGCGGAATCAGCGGTTGTTTTAACTTGCTTGTCGTCATTGTACGAAACCTTATGCTCCTGGGTTCGAGACGGTATCGCTGGCTTGCATGGAAAGGGTGGATCGGCGTTATCGCTGCCGTATGTATGGTAATCTTGATTGGTACATGGCAGAATCTATCAAGCCTGCTTCCGTTTGCGGCAATGATAGGAAGTACGATTGGCTACTGGACGAATAATGCGCAGAAGATCAGGCTCTGCAATTTAGTATGTGCCTGTCCTGCGTGGATGGCATATGATATCTGCATTGGTTCGCTGGGCGGTATTTTAAATGAAATCGTCGGAATTACGTCGATTCTCGTATCGATCTACCGGTATGGGTGGAAGAACATGGGAGAAGCGGGGTTTGCCGATGGTAAGGAAGCTGCGGCAGACCCGGTGTTTGGCGATGGCAAACTGGGAACTGGCAAATCGGCAGAGGAAAGCAGACGCTGAAAATATTTGCCCGGTGCGGCAAGTAAATATAGAGCCGCGACAGCGGCATTCTTGTGAAAAGAGGTGAAATGATATGGAAGAAATGACA
>CAJUEB010000171.1 GCA_910585135.1 uncultured Eubacteriales bacterium | reverse complement strand
AGCTGCCCTAGTTCCTTTCGATCCAAAGGTTTCGCAATAAAATCCTGGAATCCTTTGTCTAAAAACTGCTGACGCATCCCCTCCATGGCATTTGCAGTAAGGGCAATAATGACGGGCACAGTTCCGTTTTCTCCGCAATCCCGGCGGATAATCTCCGCTGCCTCAATACCATCCATCATCGGCATCATATGATCCATAAAGATAATATCATACCGGCTTTGCCGTACCATCTCGATGGCCTGCGGCCCGCTTTCAGCCTCATCCAAATGAAAGGAATAGTTTTTCAGACAATTTCTTGCGACCTTGCGGTTGACCACGTTATCATCCACAAGCAGTACCTTCACACCAGGGGCAGTAAAAGTTTCAACAGATTCCAATTCAGTTTGGGAAATCTCCGGCACCTCTGCAATGGAGCGCCGATCCACAATTTTCTGTGGGATGGTAATGATAACTGTCGTCCCCTCACCGTAAACACTCTCCACGCGGATGTCGCCGCCCATCAGCTCCACCAGGTGTTTGACGATGGCAAGTCCCAGGCCGGTACCCTCCACACTCCGATTACGCTTGGCGTCTACCTGGCGAAAATCCTCGAAAATCTTTCCCAGATCTTCCTGGCGGATACCACAGCCGGTATCTTCCACCCGGAAAGTGATAATTTCCTCATCCTCATGCTCGCCAGGCTCGCCGGTCACATAAGCCCTCACATAGCCCTCTTTGGTAAATTTGATGGCGTTATTGAGAATGTTGATAAGAATCTGCTTGATCCGTCCATCGTCGCCGTTATAACGGCAAGGGATGGTTTCGTCGCACTCGTATTTCATAATGAGTCCGCGTTTAGAGGCGGCCATGTCCATCATGCCCACTACCTCGCCCACGACGGTCTTCAAATAGTAATCGCTATATACCAGTTCCATCTTGCCAGCCTCCACTTTAGACAAATCCAAAATGTCGTTGATGATGGCCAGCAGATTTTTGGCCGCAGACTGCACATCCTTGGCATAACTGCGGATGGAATCTTCCTTGCACTCTTCCATAATGATATCGTTCATCCCGATGATGGCATTCATCGGCGTACGGATCTCGTGGGACATATTTGCCAAAAACTCGCTCTTTGCGATATTTGCCTTCTCGGCTTGCTGGCGCACCCGCTTGATCTCGTTGATGTAAGCCTTGATGTCCGTCATATCCAGTACCAAAATGACGCAGCCCTGCCTGCGGCCGTTTTCATCTATGATCTGCTTGCTATGGCACTCGTAGTTTTGTCCCTTAATCGAAAAACTCCACGGGATGTTCTCGTTGAGCATCTCCTCCCGAAAATCCTCCACGACCCGGATGTTTTCTCCCAGTTTGTGTTTCGGCAAATTAGTGAAAATACGGGCGGCGGCCCTGTTGTAGCTAACAAGCCTGTCGTAATCATCCAGGGCAATGACACCGTCGCCCAAGCTTTCCAGCACCTTTTCCGCCGCTAAATAGCGAAAGTCGTAGTTACGGCGGCTCCACACCACGATCACCACCATAGACATAGCGATGGCCAGCGTCATCGGTGTAAAGTCAAATACCGCAGTAAGCTTACACACATAGATGACGAGTACCACAACAGGCAGCATTGAGATTGCAAGAATCGTCCAATACTGGCGGTTTACCTGTTGATCCGAACGGAGACGAACTGCCCGGACCAGGGTATGGATCGAGAGAACATAAGGGATTATGATACGGGTAACCATAAACAGGACATACAACGGACCATAGGTAATGCTGACGTAGTGAAAACCGTCCGCCGTGGACAGCCATTGAAATTCTTTATAAAAAATCCCATCCCAATTAAAAAACACAGTTGGCAGCACCAAAAAATTAATGATGCCAAGAACCCATAACAGTTTTTTCGGCGGAATGGCATAACAATAGGTGTAGATAAACCAGCAGTAGCATAAAGGAACAAAGGTGGAGCCAACGTTTTCCACCGTCACCGCCGTTATAGCAGACTCTACACTAGGGGCAACCAGCTCCAGCAGGTAGCCCACGTTCTGTACCAGTGTGCCGCACATAACAAAAAGCAACAGTTTCTGCTCCCGAGCCCCGTTTCCGTTGAGCAGAAGAATCATAGCGGCAAAGGTCAGGCATATGCTGAAACATTCCAAGCAAATGATAAAGTTCACCATTCTATCCTCCTGCCAACGACTTACGATTCAGGCCGTTTCCAAAAAATGCACCCTAAACTTTTCCATATTAACAATATTACATTTTCACGATAATGTCAAGAAATACTGTCAGTTGTGAAACAAATCTGACTATTAAAAAGTCTGCCTTCAAAGGGTCACGCCGCTATCTTCAGCACGCTTTTATTTTTTGTTTTATGATGCGTTAATCGTTAAAAAGCTGTATGAAAATCAAAATTGATTTTCATACAGCTTAATTTCTTTCCGCAATCCCCCAGCCAGCCTTTCGCTTAAAGGCTGGCTCTGATACCCTAGAAAGCCTTTCACTCTATGCAGCAATCAAATGAAAGATACGGCAACGGTTTCATTTGAAGACAGCACTGCTTTCAATTTATTCATAACCCCTTTATGAAATCTATTTGCCAGTCCAGCTCCTAAATAAGGTTCAGCTTCAAGGACAAGATCCGCTCCGTAACCACATGGAATGCAGCAAGCTGTATAGCCGTTACGAGGAACATCGTGCCCATTACCAATTGTATGATCGTAAAGCTCTTTTCCACAAAATCGATCCCCATGAGCCATCTTCCAAGCACGTAATCCAGCCCAGTCGCATCCCCGATCAGAATGATCGCTACGAAAATCACGGTCAATGCGATATTGATCGCAATATAGGCGGCAAGCGAAGCCAATGCCCTGTGTTTATCCACGAGCTGCCCGATCGCCATCGCCGCATAAATCCGATAGACCGACTGCAATGACGACAACACCAGAAGAATCACGCCTTCGATCACCACCAGGATGTATTTCGGCTCATCGCCGAGACTTGCTAACAGGCTGCCGATGCCCCTCATCATACCGCCAAAATCATCAAATCCCACCAATATCATAATGGATAAAGCCGCTACAATGCTGCTGATGATCACGACGCCTGCGGCTACGATCCCCTTTGCGGTAATCAGCTGCCATGGCTTTACGGGAAGCGTATGCATCAAATAGCCCTCATCACCTAAAAGACCCCTGTAAAACCGCAGCAGGACAATCAATATCGTTATGACAAACATCGCAATGAAAATGCCCGTATACAGAAGCGGCGGAATAATGCTCAAAAGTTTGCCCAGCACCGCAATCGCGCCACTCGCCTCCATCAGCCGGTCAAAAGCATTCATAACAACGCCCAGCAAAAAAGATACCGCCAGCAAAGCGACCCATATCAGGCCTATTATCCTGACACTCGACCTGATTTCATATTTAATCAATTTACCTGTCATATCCATTCACCCCCATATAAGGCACCATTTTAAAGGTATCCTTGAATACATCATCGATCGATTTTCCTTCTTTTTCTTTGATCTCGTCAACAGATTCATGCCTGACGATCGTACCGTTTCTGATGAAAACCACTTCATCAAGGACTCTCTCAATATCGGAAATAAGATGCGTGGATATCACTACCGTACCTTCATCGTTATAGCTATTGATAATGGTACTTAAAATGTAATCCCTTGCCGCTGGGTCAACCCCGGCAATCGGTTCATCCAGGAGATAAAGCTGCGCTTTCCTGCTCATGACAAGAATCAGCTGCACCTTCTCTTTCGTGCCCTTGGACATGGTTTTGATCCTGTCTTTTGGCTGGATCCCCATGGAAGCGCACATTTCTTCCGCCCTGCTTCTATCAAAATCCTGATAAAAATCGGTGAACAAATCCAGCACATCCTTTACCGTCATCCAGCTGGCAAAATACGTTTTGTCCGGCAAATAGCTGATTGCCGCCTTTGTATAAGCGCCCGGATGCGCCCCATCTATGAGCGCTTCCCCGAAGGTCGGACGCAACAACCCGCTCAAAAGCTTGATCAATGTCGTTTTGCCGCTTCCGTTAGGACCTAAAAGCCCAATGATTTTTCCCCTGCCGATTTTCAGATCGACACAGTCAAGCGCTTTCTTACCGGAAAAATTCTTGGTAAGTCCCTTACATTCTACCAGTAATTCCGTTCTCATTTATTGTCAACCCCTCTCTCTTCAATCATTTTTATGACCTCGTCTGCGCGATACCCGATCGCTTCCATTTCTTCCATGAAATGTTCAATTCTGTCTTTTGCTATGTTCTCTTTCATCTGTGCCACCAATGTTTCATCTGTTGTAACAGTCCTGCCCGCAGTCCGGTTGGTTATGACCAAGCCTTCGTTTTCAAGTTCGCGAAGCGCCCGCTGCATGGTATTCCGATTGACCCCTGCATCTTCTGCCAGTTCCCGCACCGTTGGAAAAGCGCTACCCATAGGATATTGCCCGGCGACGATGCTTCTCATCATCTGCTCTTTCAGCTGGGGCCAGATCATCCTGTTATCATCCAAATTCCAGTCCATACGTCTCTCCTCCCTTCCATTATTTTTGTTCGTTTGTCTTTTTTCCGCACCTACGCATCACCCCTTCGCCCAATGTCTTATTGTCTTATTGTTCTGTTGTATTGTTGTCCTATACCACTATGACAATGATATGATAACAAACCGCTACAGGGATGTCAATA
>CAJUEB010000170.1 GCA_910585135.1 uncultured Eubacteriales bacterium | reverse complement strand
GACATGATGCGGCGGCGGTGGAACGGGAAATGCCGCAGGAGGCGTCAGACAGCTCGTATGGCTTTTATTGTCTGTCCGGGTATGCCGTTATTTCCGTAGGGAAGGAAACCCACCTGGTAAGCGAGGGCAAACAGCTCGTGCTGAACTTTGAGATAGGGGAAGCGGCAGACATGATGGTGATGGGAGAGGGACAGGTCTTGCTGGCGGAGGTTTTTTACCGCAGGCAGGCTTATGCGGCTGAGGATATTCCGCCGAAAAAGGCCACGTTTGACGATTTTAAGGCGGCGTTTCAGCTCTCGCACAGCAGGTATAAATGGAACAGGATCGCGGCGGCAAGGAAGGATGTCTGGTATGATGAGGCGCTTTCACGGGCGCTTGCGTTTCTGGATAAATCTTATCTGGGGCTTATCATTTGGGGCGTTATTTGCATGCTCCTGTTGATCTTCGCATTGGCCGGAGTCTCCCATTTTCTGGTGGCGGTGCTGATCGCTTGCTGGTCTATCCTCTATGTTTTGCTGGTTTCGCCGCTTCTCTATATGCTGCTGCTTCCGAAGCCGATCAAGGCTCATATCAAAAAAACGAACAGCCTGACAGAATACGAACGGAAACTGTATGAACAGGAGCTTTCTGAAAATCCGCTGACCGATAAGATTTTTAAGAAATACAAATATAGCGGCAAGGAGAAGTGGGACGAGGATTATCAGTCGATTTTCAAACGTTTGAAAAAATAACGGAAAAAAGCATGTGTGGAAGTGAAAAGACAACAAGTAAAATAATGTCTGCTGCGTTATCGGTGCTGATCGCCGTGATGATATTCAGCGTATCGATGGCAGTGCCGTTTTTATGCCGGCCGTTTTACTATGCCCAGATTCAGCCGTTAAAGCTGACGGAAACAAGCGGCATGACCGAAGGGCAGATCAGGCAGACCTATGATGAAATGATAGCGTTTTGCCTGGGAAAAGCGGATGATTTTTCGCTCAGCCTGCTTTCCTGGTCGAAGCGCGGGGCTGATCATTTCGCAGATGTGCGGGCGCTGGTTTTGTGGGACATCCGGTTGGCTGTCATTTCCTGCATTCTTTGCCTCGCGGTGGCGGTAGCCGGCAAACTGGGCAGGATAAAGTCCTATCGGTTTTGCGGGCATGGTCCGGGGTTTTGGGCGGCAATTGGTTTTTGCGGTATCCTTGCGGTCATTGGCGTTTTGTCTGCCCTGGATTTTGACCGGGCATTTACCGTTTTTCACAGCGTGCTTTTCCCGGGAAAAGATAACTGGCTTTTCGATGAAGCTGTTGACCCGGTTATCCGTATTTTGCCGCAGGAATTTTTCCAAAGCTGCGCAGGTCTTATCGCAGGCGTAGCTGTTTTGTGGTGCGTTGCGCTTGTTTTGGCGGACTTGCGGGTTTATAATAGAAACAGGAGGAACGAGAGGAAAAATGTATATTAGGAATACTACCATTGCCGTAATTTTCAGGGTGCTGTTTATCATCGTCTGCGGTGCGGGACTTTTGCTCACGCTGCTTGAGACGGGCGTCAGCCTGAATGTCATTCTAGGTGATTTCGCGCTGATCGTCAGCGTGCTGGCGCTGATCTATTTCGCATATCTCATCATCGCCAGGCCCGATTATGACAGGGGCGCGCTCAGGGGTGCGGTGACGATTTATATGCTGGTCGTTTTTGCCATATATTACTTCACTTATTTCGATGCGCCCGCAGGTTCCCTGCCGCAGCTTTCGCTTGCGAAATACCTGCTGTATTTTGCTGCGCCGCTCATGGCGTTTGCCGATTACCTGCTCTTTTGCAGGAAAGGGGATTTTACTTCGCACAGCCCGCTTTTTTGGGTTATTATACCGATTCTTTTTAACCTGGCGGTATTTTTGGTGAATAAATTTGTGGCATTGCCTGTTGGGATTGTGTATTTTAATCTGTTCGGTATGGGCTTAGTCGTGACGCTGCTCGTATTTTTGGGTGCTAGCTATCTATTATTCGTGGTGGATAATTTGCTGGCGGGCCGCAGGGAATAAATCGGTATCGTTTTTTATTGCCAAGGGAGGAAATCGTTGTGATCGATAAACATTTGCTGAGACATCTGTCGAAGAAATATCCTGACGTTAAGTCGGCTACGGAGGAGATCGTAAATTTAAGCGCCATTCTTTCGCTGCCGAAGGGTACGGAATACTTCTTAAGTGACCTTCACGGGGAACACGAAGCTTTTATCCATATGTTAAAAAGCGCTTCCGGCGTCATCCGCTCCAAGATAGAAGAAATCTTTGGTCCTGACTTA
Organism: uncultured Eubacteriales bacterium; assembly: GCA_910585135.1. Classification (GTDB taxonomy): domain Bacteria; phylum Bacillota; class Clostridia; order Peptostreptococcales; family Anaerovoracaceae; genus Lentihominibacter. The sequence continues at coordinate 2,414 of CAJUEB010000170.1, read as the reverse complement.
AACAGAGATGAGCGGGATGAGCTAGCCGCGCTGGTATACAATGCGGAGGCTGAAATTAAAAGGAGAAAGAAAAGCGAGGAGGATTTCAACAAGTGGTGCAAGGTTTCAATCCTGCGGCTCGTGTTGATCTGCCAGGCCGTCTCCACAAAGTATACGAGATCTAAGGTAAGAAAGCGCCTTCCGAAGGAATTCGCATATATCATAGATGAGCTTTTACATACCGATGATGAGGCTAATAAAGGAAATTATTACGGGCAGATCATCAATACGATCGTGGAATGCGGCGTTGCGGAATATTTTATCGTGGAATTTACCGATGTGATCAGCTCTCTGGCGGTAGACCGGCTTCATATCATAGGCGATATCTGGGACAGGGGTTCTCACCCGGATTATATCATGGATTTTCTCATGGGTTATCATGATGTTGATTTTCAGTGGGGCAACCACGATATCGTATGGATGGGCGCAGCGACGGGAAACTGGGCGTGCATCACCAATGTGCTGCGCATGAACATCAGCTACAATAATTTCGATATGCTGGAAATCGGCTATGGCATTAACTTAAGGCCGCTGGCGATCATGGCGGCTAGGGTATACCGGGATGATCCTTGTGAATTTTTTATGCCGAAACGACTGGAGGAAAATAAGTTTGACCCGGTGGATGATAAGCTGGCGGCGAAAATGAACAAGGCGATCGCCATCTGCCAATTTAAGGTGGAAGGGCAGCGGATCATGGCACACCCGGAATACGGCATGGAAAACAGGCTGCTCTTGGACAAAATTGATTATGAGAAGGGGACGATCCGGCTGCGCGATGGGGAATATCCGCTGCGGGATGCGAATTTCCCGACCATCGATCCTGAAAATCCGTATGAACTGACGGATGATGAACGGTATATGCTGAATGCGCTGGAGGCCTCGTTCCTCCAGAGTGAAAAGCTGCAAACGCACATCAAATTTATTTACAGCCATGGCGCGCTTTACAAGACGGTAAACGGCAATTTGCTTTATCATGGGTGCATTCCAATGGATGCGGAGGGCAATTTTGAAAACTGCATGGTAAACGGCGTGACGGTCAGCGGCAAAGCATACATGGATTATCTGGACGACCAGGTGCGCAAGGCGTATTTTAATCCTGACGAATCCGAGGAAATAGGGCGTTCCGGCGACCTGATGTGGTATCTGTGGCTGGGGAGTAAGTCGCCGCTGTTTGGAAAGGATCAGATGACGACCTTTGAACGGTGCTTTATCGCGGACAAAAAAACCCATAAGGAGTACACCGTTCCGTATTATAAGCTGATCAACCGCAAGGATATCTGTGAAAAGATACTCTCGGAATTTGGGCTTGACCCGAAATCCTCGCATATTCTCAACGGACACGTTCCCGTTAAGATCAAGGATGGGGAAAGCCCGGTCAAGGGGGAAGGAAAGCTCTTTATCATAGACGGGGGCATGTCGAAGGCTTATCAGAAGCAGACGGGAATCGCGGGGTATACCTTTATTTTTAATTCCCGTTATATGGCCCTGGCGGAGCATAAACCATACAGCCCTTTGCAAAAAGATGGGACGCAGGTCTTTGCATCGCCTGTCATCAGGACGGTAACAACGCTGGAAAAGCGGATGCTGGTGCGTGATACGGATCTGGGAAAGGATCTGGAACGCGAGGTGGAAGAGCTGAAAGAATTGGTGAAGGCATATCGGACCGGAGAGCTGAAAGAGCTATAATGAATCGTATGAAGTTTGCTTAAAATAAAGCATCAATTTGTTTTCCCGTTTTGTATCGCAAAATAACCGTCAAAAATTGACGAAAAAGTATCAAGAATAGAGAAAAAGCACTTGAAATGGTGCATGAAAAGTGGTTTAATAAATGTGTATGATTGTTATAAATATAACGATAAAATCATCAAGAATGCGGTGGAAAACACGATAACCGTTATTTAGTAATTAAGGAGGCTTTTACATGAACTTTCAACTGACGAAGGAACAAGAATTCGTAAGAAAAATGGTAAGAGAGTTTGCCGAAACAGAGGTTGAACCTATCGCTGCAGAGATCGACCAGGAACACAGATTCCCGGTTGAAAATGTAGAAAAAATGGCAAAGTACGGCCTTTTAGGCATACCATTCCCAACTGAGTACGGCGGCGCAGGCGGAGATCATATCTCATATGCCATTACCGTTGAAGAACTCTCAAGGGTTTGCGCATCAACAGGCGTTATTTGTTCGGCTCATACATCCCTTTGCTGCTGGCCGATCTTTAACTGGGGTAATGAAGACCAGAAGAAAAAGTATCTTCCTGACTTGCTTGCAGGAAAGAAGCTGGGCGCATTCGGCTTGACAGAGCCAAATGCAGGAACTGACGCATCCGGACAGCAGACGAGAGCAGAAGATAAAGGCGATCATTGGCTGCTCAACG
>CAJUEB010000169.1 GCA_910585135.1 uncultured Eubacteriales bacterium | reverse complement strand
GCTTCCCGTATTTTTTATTTATTCAGTTGTAACACATGTATTGTAATCCTACAAAATGGTGTATCCGCTTAAAAAACCAAACTCGGTCTATCAAAACCGCCCAATTCAAAAGACAAGACAAGCTGTTTGACATATCACAGTACCATGACCAATTCAATGCCCAGCAAAAAATGTCTAAACTGCTAGCCGTATAGAAAATGCATAGTTTAGCTGAATTGAATTTACACATAAATTTGGACTTGACTCCTGCGCACGAGCGTTTCTCTGAAATCGTTAATGCGTTGATCAACCAAACTGCATTAGTTCTTGACTCCTGCGCGCGGCGTTTCTCTGAAAAAGAAAAAAATCTCCGTTTTAAGAGAATTCAGGAGATGATCAGGCAAAAAAACAGGGAAAATCAGAAGAAAACCACACCATCGGCGAGGCGTTTCTCTGAAATCATTTCAAAAGAAGGAATTTCAGAGAAAATCATCCCTATTTTTCTCTTATTTTAGAAGAAAATAGGTAAAACAAGAGAATCAGGCTCACCGGCACATAAAATGTCCCGCAAATGACCAGCAAAATCGCCTGGTTTTCTCTCAAGAAATGATTTTTCAAAGAATCCAGAGAATCGAACAGATAGACAAAATAAGAGCGGGCATTCTTTTGCTCAAACCATCAGCTCCGAAAATGCTGCCATGCCTGCGCAAGCTACTTTTGCTGGCAGCAACCTCTTTCAAACCATCAGCCTCAAAACGCCCCATGAGCACCATCAGCTCCGAAAAGCTTTCAGCTAAGCTGCTCAGCGCCCAAACAGTCACGCCTCCTGCCCCAAAGCCCGTGACAAGCCGCTCAATCCGCCTCGCCTGCCAGCCAGGAAGCTTGCGACAAGCCACTCAATCCACCTGTCCCAAAGCTCCCAGCTAAACAGCCCAAGACCTCCAGTGAAAATGCCCGCTCTCTTCTTAATTCCTATTTCCCGACAAGAACCTCTCCTTTGTCATTGACGCCGATTACCTTCTCCCCATCAGCGCGGAGGGCTTTGATATATCTGACCGTATCTGCTGTAATTTCCTCACCAGGACATACGAAGGGGATTCCCGGCGGATACGGGATGATCGATCCTGCACAGATTTTTCCTTCCGCTGCATCCAGGCGGGCAAATTCTTTTTCCCTCGGCACATCGCAGAGCTTGCCAGCTTCCGGTATTTTGTATGCTTTTCTATGCGCGATATCATCTGGTTTCACATCAACTCCGTTTGCAGCAATTTCCCGCAGCGCATCTAATGTTTTCTCCATATGCTCCCTGGTATTTCCGATCCCCGTCATCAGCATCAAGATATCGCCCGTATACAGCTCCGAGAAAATTCCCTTTTCCATCAAAAGCTGTTCAAGCTTCGCCCCATCAATTCCAAGCGCACCCATATCCAAATTAATTTTCGTAATATCCATGTTGCTTGCGACCATGATTTTAAGACCGCTGATCGACTTCGCTTCTTGATAAAAGAAATCGATATGATCGCGCCACTGTCCCATCGCCTGCGTTCCATATTCATTGAGCAAATCCGCGTTGATATCGAGGAAGCTCATGAGGATGTATGACGGGCTCGTGCTTTCGACCGCCTGGATCTTATCCTCTAAGATATAGCGGTCAACCCGGCTGGAATTCAGATTCAAGACCGCACTCTGCGTCAGGGAAGCCAATGTCTTATGTATGCTGTTTATCACCAAATCAGCGCCACAGTCCTCCGCAGCCATCGGCATTCCTTCCCCGCAGCCAAATTTATGGAAAAATTTGAGATGCGCTCCGTGCGCCTGATCCACGATCAGCACTTTGCCCGCCTCGTGCGCGATATCAGAAATCGCTTTGATATCGCTACATATGCCATAATAATTCGGGCTTGGCAAAATAATCGCATCAGCATCCGGGTTTTCCCGGATACAACGCTCTATTTCCGCAGGGGATACCGCGCCTGATATACCATATTCCGAAATAAGCTCCGGCTGGGCGTATACCGGCTGTATATTGCCCAGCGTCAAAGCATTGAAGACGGATTTATGGCAGTTTCTGGCCATGATCAACTTCCGTCCCGGCTTCACCGTTGCCAATATGGAAGCGATGATCCCGCCGCTCGTTCCGTTAATTTGCAGGTATGAATGTTCAACATCATAGAGCCTGGCATATTTACGCTGCGTCTCCATAATGATGCCCTCTGCTTGAAACAGGTTATCCGCGCCCGGAATCTCTGTCACATCACAATCCGCAAAATGATCCAGAAATTCTCCATATCCATATTTTCTAAAAATCGCAGAACCTTTATGTCCGGGCATATGAAATGATACCGGATGCTTGCTTGTATGCTGTAACAAAAAATCTCTCATAATTTTACTCCCAAAATGCGATTGCCCTAATCGGTGCTCCGTCTGCGTTTTCCCATTTGATCGGCAGTGCAAAGAACCAGAACAAATCGTCGCCGCACTGATCAAGATTTTTCAAGTTTTCGATGTTCACGATCTCATGCTCCTTAAACAGCTTCTTGTGAATCGGCAGATCTTCATCCGGGATCGGGTCAATGCCGATTACATCCAGACCCACGCCTTTCTTATTTGTCGTCAGGATGAAATTAACCACGTCATCGTCTATACACGCATAGTCCTTATAGTAATCATCCGTCCCCCATCTTTTATCCCAGCCCAGGTTAAACAGAAGATAATCCGCTTCCTCCGCTTTCTTTCCATATTTTGTGACGCGATCCAACGTTATCGTATCGCCTTCCTGCAAATCCCTGCAATCTATGACCAATGCCTTTCCTACATACTGGCTCACGTCGAACTGGTCAAGCGTTGTCCTGCCTGCAAAGAGATGCGCCGGCGGATCCATATGCGTCCCGGTATGGGAATACATCGTCATCAGCGTTTCCTTGAAGCCATCCTTTTCATACGTGTTCGCTTGCTTCAGCTTCGGCGTTTCCGTTCCCGGGTATACCGGCATATTTTCGGAAATTACATGTGTTAAATCGATTACTTTCATTTTTCTCTCCTTTCAATACACATCAAAGCTACCAGCCCTGCTTAACGCAGGCAATTCACTTTAATCCCTCTAACGTTAACCCCTCCCGGGGGGCATTACCATTTGCTTTTCATCATACGTTTTATTTTCCTAAATTTCAAGCTTTCCAGCCGCAATCTTCTCACTATTCGGTTTTGAATAAAACTGATAGAACAGCAGGATGATTGCAAAGATCACGATTACGCAGATCAAGGTTTCCAGGCTGGATGAGAAAGAGCCCCAGAACAGGATCAAGCATCCTGCTAAACCCAAAATGCAAATCAGCGCTTTGCAAGGCAACTTCCATACAAGACCGTCGTATTCTTCGGCGAACTTTTTCTTGTATACCCAGCTTGAAATCACCGTGATAAACATACATGCCACGCCACAGGCAGTCGCAGCATTTGCGAGCATCGTGTACGCATTTCCGAGCTGTGGAACGATACCCATGAGCAGCAAGAGGATACCGATCACAAACCCAACGGTAAGACCTATATGCGGAACATTTCGCTTATTTGTCTTAGAAAAACACTTCGGTACCATTCCGTGAAGGCTCATACCATAAAGAAGCCTTGATACGGTAAAAATCTCGCTGATCAGACAAGTAATGCACGCTACCCATGCCGCAAAATTGATCACAAGGCCAGCCGCGCTACCAAAGACATATTCCGCTGCAATCGTAAACGGAGAAGCCATCGTAGAATATTCCTGGTAATTAACGAGGCCGAGGCAAACGATAATCGCCGCCGCATAAAGCAGGATAATCGTTATAAATGCCCAGAACATCGCCTTTGGAAGAACCTTAATATTCTTTACCTCTCCCGCCGTGGACAGTAGCGAAAGCGGACCCATATATGCATATGTCCCTGCGCAGACCGCAAGCCATATGCCATTACCTCCAAACGGTGCAAACGGTGTATAGTTTTCTCGTTCGACATGACCCGAAGCAATTCCTACGATCGTAAATACCACCATAATGCCAACCAGTACGATGATCAGGGCAAACTGCGCTTTTCCTGTCACATCCCCGCCAAGCAAGGTTATCCCATATATAATTGCTACGATCAGTATCCCCCAGATCACGGCGGATACATTCTCATTTGATCCCCACATGAAGAAATAATTTGAGATATATCCCGTTCCCAATCCTACTGAGCCGAGGAAAACGATATTCATCACGATATTTCCGAAAGCAGCCAGCATCCCCCACTTCGCGCCGAGAATCCTGTTGTTCCAGTCAAACATTGATCCAGCGACAGGCATACCGACCGCAAGCTCGGATGCATTCATGCAGATACACATCAGGAACAGCCCTGCGATCAAATATGATATAACGCAAGCCGGTCCAGCCTGTTCTGCGCCTGATGCCACCATAAGAAAAATACCGTCCCCGACAACTGCGCCCACGCCAAGCGCCCAGACTTGCCAAAATCCCATTTTTCTGTTTAAGCCTTTTTCTTCCATTTTTTACCTCCTTCACTCCAAACAACGGTACGAAATCCGGCGGCCGAATCGATATGATAGCTCTCATGCATAGATATTATAATAGTCTAAATTTTCATTCAATATACATCCTGATGAAATTTTAAAGTTATTTTTTATTTGTTTTGTATGAACAGCACAAATGATATTCGTGGTATAATGAACGCATTGATTGATACGGCGTTGCCGCAAGGAAGCGTTCATTGAATCATGAATTTTGATTGAAAGAGACGAAGG
>CAJUEB010000168.1:3807-4759 GCA_910585135.1 uncultured Eubacteriales bacterium | reverse complement strand
GGTTTCATTTCTGATGAACGGAATCAATGTGGCGGGCAATGCGATCCTCATCTTTGGTTTTCACCGGGGCGTAGAGGGTGTAGCGATTCCGACGCTGGTATCGAGGCTGGTGGCGGCGGTGATCATATACATATTGTTAAAAAATAAGGATTTGGCGGTACATCTCAGCAGGAAATTCGTCTATAAACCTGACTGGTCATTGATTCGCAAAATCCTTAAAATCGGTGTGCCGAATGGGATCGAAAACAGTATGTTCCAGCTAGGAAAGCTGATCTTGCTCAGCATGATATCGGGGTTTGGTACAGCGTCCATCGCGGCCAACGCCGTAGGAAATGCGGTGTCGATGATTGCGGTGCTTCCGGGCATGGCGATGGGATTTGGCATCGTATCGGTCATCAGCCAATGCGTGGGAACGGGTGATTACAGGCAGGTGATGCATTATAGCAAGAAGCTGATCAAATGGGTATATGTTGCCATGCTGGTCAGCAACATACTGATCATCGCCACGACGCCATTTATTATCATGCTGTATGGGTTGTCAGAAGAGACGGCAGAAATCGCGACGCAGCTTATTCTGATCAACTGCATTTCATCCATCGTTATTTGGCCGCTGTCCTTCTCAATTCCGCATGTGCTGCGGGCGGCTGGCGATGTTACCTTTACCATGATCATTAGCGTCGCCTCTATGTGGGTTTTTAGAATTATTTTTGGAATCATACTGGGAAAGACGATGGGATTTGGCGTATTAGGCGTATGGGTCGCCATGATCATAGACTGGGGCGTACGGTCTGTCTGCTTCTGTATCAGATATCGGAGCAACCGTTGGAAGCATACGGCTGTGAGCTGATTGTTAAATGGAAACAGGAAGTGATAATTTAAGCGTGTATTCATCGAATCCAAACCGGGACATATCGTCCAGCAGGATATCTTCAAAAAAGTGCGTCCCCGGTTG
>CAJUEB010000168.1:0-3797 GCA_910585135.1 uncultured Eubacteriales bacterium | reverse complement strand
TTTTGCGTGAAATCTAACAGGCGCATGAACATGCCGGGAACGGGATCAAAACCATTCGTGCTGTAGATGGCGATGTATGTCTGGGGCGGGATTACGGTTACATGAACAGACTGGCTGATATCCTCCGGCTGGATTTTTGTATACAGATGGGAATAGCTGTACTGATCCGATGCGAAATTACTGTTTCTGGATATCAGGCCGCCTATCACATAAGGACTGTAGATTTGGTTTTGATGGCAGTAAGCGATATGTTTTGACAGAGCGGGATATATATTTTTATCATCGCTGTCACCGCTGTATTTCGTGATAATATAGTACTCTTCAGGGTGGTGTTCGATATGCATTTCATTATGTACCGCATTGATTCCCTCTTCGGTTATTGTAATGCGCCCTTTGATAAAGGATTTCAGCCATTGGAGTTCTGCGATCTTCTCATCGACAAGCTTATCCTGTTGTTGAAGGAGCTGTAAAAAAGCCTCAGGTGTTCGTGTATTGAGGTATTTTTTTATATCGGCAAGGGGGATATCCAGCTCCTTTAGCATGGCGATGGTGTTGTATGTATCGAGCTGTAAGTAGGAATAATAGCGGTATCCGTTTGTTCCAATGATTTCCGGCTGCAAAATACCGATATGATCGTAGTGAAAGAGCGTTTGTTTTTTGACGCCGCACAATTTGGCAAATTCCCCGGTTGTAAAATATCCTTTTTGTTTTTTTCTGGCAGCATCCATAGCATTCTCCTGTATTCTGTTTATTGTTTGAAACGCTTGTTAATCGGTACAAATTTTGTGATAAAAGAACAAAATTTTTATTGACTATATGGTTACAGTATACTTTATCATAAAATAAAGGAGTTTAAAAGCATGGAAGATATTTTTACAGGTGAAATTACGCGGAAAAATTTTATAAAATTCGTGTGGCCATCCGTGCTGATGATGGTCGTGATCGCTCTTTATTACGGCATGGATTCCGTGCTGGTTGCAAATCTTCTGGGCGAAGAGGCGCTGGCTGCGCTTTCCATCGCATATCCCGTACAGGGGATCATGTGGGGCGTTTCCGTCATGCTGGCTTCCGGGTCAAGTGCGATTGTCGCCATCAAGATGGGAGAGGGAAAACAGGATGAGGCCAATGAGAAATATTCCTCGATTTGCGTGCTGTCTGCGCTGATTGGTTGTGTTTTTACTGTGGTGACGCTCGTGTTTATCAATCCGATCGTTGGCTTTTTAGGAGCAACGGAAAATCTGGCAGATTATTGCCATGACTTTCTCGTAATCTTGTCATGGGGATTCCCGGCTGCATTTTTAGGCGTGCTTTTTGAGTACTTTATCAGGGTTGATGGAAAACCTGCGTTTACGCTGTTTCTGTACATAATGGGCGGCGTGTCCCATTTGGGGCTGGCTGTTCTTTTCCTGGGACCTTGTCATATGGGGATCGAAGGAACTGCCTGGGCGAATGTAGGCGGTCTGGTTGCTGTCATGCTCGTCGGCGGCGCATATTTCGTATTTGCAGACACAAAGTTGAAATTCAGACGATTTAAACCGGAGTGGCGTTTTATCGGCCATTGCTTTGTCAACGGTTCTTCGGAGATGGTGAGCGAATCTTCGGCGGGAATCACAACCTTTTTCTTCAACATGGTTGTGATCCGGATCGTCGGTGAGGTTGGTGTAGCGGCGGTTAGCATCGTGCTGAATTGCCATTATCTGATTATTTCCGTATTTTTGGGATATATCATGGGGATTGCGCCGCTGATCAGTTATTTTTACGGGGCGAAGGCGTTTGATAAGGTCGATCAGGTCATCGGATATTCCAAAAAGTTTATTATCGTTACATCTCTTGTGAGTGCTTTGCTCTGCCTAATTTTTGGGAATTTTATCGTCATGCTTTTCGAACGGCCGGGGAGCGAGCTTTATGACTTGGCGGTAGTAGGCGTCCGCTATTTGTCCATTGCACTGCTTTTGGGCGGGATCAATATCTTTGCTTCCGGATTTTTTACCGCTTATGGCAACGGTCTTATTTCTGCGGTTATTTCCGCATCCAGGGCGCTGATCATGGTGATTGCCGGGATGTTTTTGTTGTCATGGCTCTTTGGCATGGTGGGAATCTGGCTTACGCTGACGTTCTCCGAATTGATGACGCTGGGACTTACGTTTAGGATGTTCGCTAAGTACAAGGATGTATATCATTATAGGTTTTATATTGGTAATTTATAGGTTATAGCATGGATTGCGTGTGATAATGTGTAGCGATGAAACTCCAGGTTCCGGCAATGACCTGGGGTTTTTGCTTGAAAAGGAAATAAGTTTCCTTTCCTGCATTTTTTTGCGTGATTGATTCTGCGGCGTTTTTCCGATATAATAGACAGGAATATATTAGGAGGAAAGAAACATGAAATATATCGAATTCAGGATACACGCTAGCAAGCAGGGCATCGAGCAGGTGACGGCGATGCTGATGACAAAGGGCATCGACCAGCTTGTGATCAACGATCCGGCTGATATGGAGGATATTCTCGACAAGAAAAATGAATATGGCTGGGATTATATCGAGGACGGCTTGAAGGATAATCTGGATCGCGAACCAACCGTTTCTGCATTTTTTGAGGATACGCCGGAGAACCGGGAGCTGGTACAGCAGCTTAAAATTGCGGTCATGATGTTAAAGAGCAAGGAGATGGAGGGCATTTTTGGCTGGGATGCTGATTTAGGCAGGCTGTATGCTGAGGATATTATCGTAGACGATGAAGCTTGGAAGGATAAATGGAAAGAGAACTTTAAACCGGTGAAAATAACGGAGCGGCTGGTGGTGAAGCCTACCTGGGAGGAGTATCAGGCTTCTGTTGGCGAAGTGGTGATCCAGATTGATCCGGGGATGGCTTTTGGTACGGGAACGCATGAAACGACATCCTTGTGCCTGAAAATGCTGGAGCGTTATCTGGGGGAAAACCCTGCCGCTAAGAAGGTTCTGGATGTGGGCTGCGGTTCGGGCATCCTTTCCATCGGTGCTGCGCTTTTGGGCTGTGCGGATGTGCTTGGCGTCGAAATCGATGGAGATGCAGTAACGGTTGCGGAGGAAAATGTCGCCTTAAATCAGGTACAGGATCAGGTGCGGATCATGCGGGGAAATCTTATCGAGGGCATTGATTTTAAGGCGGATGTCCTGGTGGCGAATCTGATGGCTGATCTTGTGATTACGCTGGCAGAGTGCGCAGGTACGCATCTCGAAACGGGCGGCGTGTTCCTTTCCTCCGGCATTCTTTTAGAAAAGAAGGACAAGGTCTCTGCGGCAATCGAGGCGGCGGGCTTTGAAATCATAGAAATCGCAGAGGATGGGGAATGGTGTGCCATTGCGGCGAAACTGTCATAAGGGCGGATGGCAGAGCGCAATCAAAATAAATTGTGAAAATAAAGCGGGGAGTGCTGGCAATGAGCAGATTTTTCGTGCAGCCGGAAAATGTAGGTGAAAAAACCATAAGGATAGAAAGCAGGGAGGATCTTCATCATATGATGAAGGTGCTTCGTTTATCGGCAGGCGATGAAATCGATATTTCGGATTCATCTGCATGGGAATACAGGGCAGAGCTTGTGCATCTTGATGCGCAGTACGCCGAAGCGAGGATTTTGGACAAGCAGAGCTTTACGGCAGAGCCAGGCGTAAAAGTCACGCTGTTTCAGGGAATTCCCAAGCAGGGAAAAATGGAGATTATCGTGCAAAAGTGCGTTGAGCTGGGGGCGTGGCAGATCGTTCCTGTTTTCATGGCAAGGACGGTGGTCGTCGATAAGGGGAATTTCGGGAAGAAGATC
>CAJUEB010000167.1 GCA_910585135.1 uncultured Eubacteriales bacterium | reverse complement strand
TGATGCTTCGCACTTTGGCTTTTTTTATTTTACACCATTATACAGACTTTACCGACCTCCGCAGCCTCTGCGTTTTTTCTACCATATCTCTTGACTCTGCTACTATAAAACGGTATCATAGAGGAAGAAAGGTCAATCCTTGTCGTCTGTCTGATCTGTTTGGGACAAGGACTGAATTAGTTTTTCCATACGGGCAGCGCTGTTCTGCTGCATCCGGTCACTGACGTGAGCGTATGTCTTTAGCGTAAACGACGCGGCATAATGACCAAGGTTTGCTTGAACAGTTTTGATATCATCGCCATTTTCCAAGCAAATCGTTGCGAAAGAATGCCTGAGCGAATGGAATGACCGATCACCCGTGCCGCAGGAACGCAACACCCGTTTTAGATGTTTATAAACCGTGCGGCGGCTGGGCGGCTTGCCAAAATCGTTGGTAAAGACAAGATTCCATGGGTTGTCCCATACAGGCTCGGCAATCTTGCGCATATGCTCCTGCAAGGATTTTTGTTCCCGAAGCACCTGCATTGTGCTGTCTGCAAGAATGACCCTGCGTTCTTTGCCCTCCTTTGGCGGGGCGAGATAATAGCTGAAATCTCCGCGCACCTGCCGCTGCTGAAGCTGATTACGGATATAAATGCAGCCGTTCTCCCAGTCAATATCATGCCAGCATAACCCTAGAATCTCGGCTTGCCGCAAACCGGTAAAGATATCTACAAAGAAGATATCTTTACCGGTTCTTTCTCGATCGCATTCAGGAAATTTGCCAATTCCGCAGTTGTGATGGCTTTGATCTGCGCTTGCGTTACACACGGCAAAATGCATTGATCGGATACGTTGCGGATCAGGATTTCATCCCGCACGGCGGCTTCCAAGATACTGTGCAAAACACCGTGGATGTTACGGACCGTTTTCGCGGATAACCCCTTCCCGCCAGTGCCAAGCGAGGCGACAAACGCCTGTACCTCCCGATGTGTCAGTTTTGTCAGTTTGATCTCGCCGAGCACCGGAAGAATATGATTGTCAAGTGTTCGTCTGTAAGCTTCCTGTGTATAGTTGGATAGATTGACGGCATAGTGCGCAAGGTACTCTTTGGCGTATGCCGCAAGCGTGATCTTGTTCGGTTCTTGATAAGTTCCCCGGTCGATTGAAGATGTCACCGCGCGAAGCTTCTCTGCAACCTCCTTTTGCGTTTTGCCGTAAATAGTGTGGCGGCGAAGTTTACCGGTCTTTGGATCGCGGCCACTGGTATACTGTCCCTGCCAACGGCCATCCGCACGTTTTGTAACGCTGCCGCTGCCAGCCTCTCGATGTTTATTCTTGCTTGCCATGATTTTGTCTCCTGTTCATTGTGGCAAAGGCATGACAAATAGCCTTTGCCGGTGTTTGCCATGCACTCTGCCAGGTAATTATTAGAATGCGGTGCAGCTGCCGCTCTGCTCTTCCAGCCAGGTGTCGAATTTGCTGCGAACGACCAGCAGCCGCTTGCCGATACGTAACGTGGGGAAATCTTCACGGTGCAGCAAGTCATAAGCCTTGCTTTTACTGATCCCTAAAATCTCTGCAATTTCCCCTGCGTCATATGTCAGCTTGTTCATCTTAGATCTCCTGTTAAAACAATTTATTCATATTTGGCATGAACTGTTATGTGTTCATATATATAATATATACGCAAAACTGTTCCAAAATCAGGCTGCATCCGGATTGCGGCGGATAAACTTCGCGTTTTTGCCGCGACCTTCGCGAGTAATTCCTAAATGGACGAGGAGCTTGTCCACTCGATCATCTTTCAGAAGATCCTTCCATGCAGATTTGCTAATATCCAGTTCTTGATCTCGAAGCGCAGCAACACTGATTTCGGTGCCCTGCCAAGCCTCCATAAATTCGGCAAACTTATTATAGGCGGTGGGCGCTCCTTGATATTTGCGATTCCTGCCTTTTGTGACTTGCATACAGTCCGGCAAAGTGTGAATGATATCTTCGCGGCATCCGGGGAAACGTTCCCGCAGAAGCGGCCATACGCCTTCCGGTGGACAGAAGAGATAAACGTGAACTTCATCTTTACAGTCAGGAAGCCGGATTGCCGAGCGGTAAATTTCCTGTTCCACCCGTGCAGCAAGATATCGCGCTTCATACTCTTTCAGCATCGGAAGCTGCCGCAGCGGCTCGCCTGGAATTCCGTCGCGTTGGAACGCTTCAAAAGATCCTTCTACCACTTCGCGAAATCCATGCTCTCCCCATGTGGCAAAGCAGTTGACGAAGAAGTCATCGGGTTTCAGCCGAGGCCAGCCCAACAGGATTACCGTGTGGCAGTTTCGGAAATCATTGCTGCCATTTGTCCCGCCGCAATAAGGCAAGCCGCCGTCCATTTGACAAATTTGATCGGGAATACCATCGGCAAACAACATTCGATTTTGTTCTTTGTAGCTGCTAAGAAAAATCTTACCGGTGCTGTTCACTACGATCTCATCAATCAGCTGCCGTATACTGAACTGTCTCTCCAGTGAACGCAGTGCTGTCTTCGAGACATTACAGCCGGGATGGGGAAACAGATGGAAGGTTAGATTACTAAACTTTCGGTCAGAGGCATTCTCGTAAGCCCTGACATTTGACAGATATGTATAGTCCCCGTCAATCGATGCTGTAGCGTCAAAAAGCAGCGTTTGCGCTCTGCCGAATGACAACTGCGGCGGAGCAATATGGATTACGCGGAATCCATTCATTTTAACAAAAAGGCACTCCTCTTTCAGCAAATCCGACATGACATCCAAGCACTCTTTTCCCTCTTGCGTCAGGCGAATTTCGTTCTGCGGATCAGAGAACCAACTACAAAAACTTGAAAATCCTGTGGCTGCATTTGCATCATTACGCAATGTGCAAAACCCAAACGGGTAATCTCGTTTTCGACCATCGGCTTCTTCCTGCCTCAGTTCCCAACGGAGTCTGTCAAAGAATCGTGTAACTCCAGAGGTAAGTTTGGACTGTAAGGCAGCAATCTTGTTATCCGCCATGTTCCGAAAGGAGCCGAACTGTTCAAAACTGTTACTAATGCTATTCAAGCCTTCTTTTGAAAGAATTGAAATTTCTGCCATTTCTAATTTTTCATCAAAGATTAGAAATCTGCGGGGAACTTCCATTCCACCCAAATCTCTGTACATTAGCTTATGAATGCGGTTATCCGATCGACGATACCGAAGGAATCTTGCTTGAGTAATTCCTGCGATTAAGGCAGTACGACCTCTCGCGGCGGAATGAACGATGGGGCAGCTTTCTGCAAAGCTACATTCAGCAGGGATGCAATCGTCATAGGAAGCAGCTTTCGGATTCATACATAGGCCACGTTTCTTTCCCGAGGGAGAGAAGCTTTGAACAACTCCGATCAGATCACGGTGGTCAGGAAACCACTGTTCAATCACGTCCGCCATCTCGTTTAGCGTTTCGATTTTCTGGACAACGAAGACCACTCCGCCCTTGATTGCCTGACAGAGCTCTCCGTCTTTAACTGCAATTTCGCACAGCGCAAGGAAGAAAGCTTTTATCCATATCGTCTTACCGCTTCCGGCTCTGGCGGCTGAAATCCAGGCGCGGTCATTATCATTGGCGCTTAGGAAAGCCCGCGTGAACCTTCCCCAATATTTCCGGTATGGCTTGGAAAGCGCTGCGTCGCAGGAGTCATACACCGTCGTCAGCCACTTCATCACGTAGCTAGCTATGGTCACGGTTTGGTATTTGGATAGGATTGCGAATCCGGATGCATCCGTCTCGATATTCGGTACCAGCGTTTCTGGCGCAGAATTTTTTTCGTTTGCCGGAATCGGAGAGAATTCCCGAAGCGTTTTACCATCCTTATTAGTTTTCATTTTTACTGATTCTCCTTTTTTTCTTGTGTTAACGTGCGTAAAAAGTTGAATGCCTTTGGAAAAATCTTCGGCAAAGGGCTTTGCCGCAAGCGCAGCCCCTTTGCCTTCGATTTTGACATTTTTATTCAATCTTTTCGAGAGGGATTGCAAGTACATATGTACTATCACGACTGCCGTTTTTCATCAAATCATAACGGTAACGATAGCTACATCCAGACTGTTTCAGAATACCAGCCTCACACCATTTGCGCTGAAGCTTTTGCATCCACTCATGCCTGTCAGCGAAGCCGCAATCATACTTAGCTTTTCGAGTCTCTTTTAGGTATATATTTGAGATCCACTCTTCGGGAAGAACCAAATACAGAGTGCCGTTGATCTCCCGGATTGCTCCCTCGTGTTTTTTGCTGAAATTCTACTCCAGTGATACCAACTTCCTTTCGGGATCATGATACCATTTCTTCAAGAATCCGATAAACACTTCCGAATCTTCCAGCCGTAAGCCCTCCGGTGTCTCCTTGCGCTTCGGCTGAAATACTTCCGTGGCACCGGCAACCCAGCTTTCGGCCTCTTCCGGAGTCATCCATTTCCGATTCACCGCAAAAGAAGCAAAAGAGCAGAGCACTTCGAGAAAGACAGCGTTTTGGAGCATGATAGGATCAAAAGTGACATTCCTGTAACGGGAATCCGGCTTACCGAAGGAAGATTTCGCTTTTCTCACGATCTGCTCGGCCCATGCGTCCTCATCTTTTTCACCATATCGCCACTCGTCGAACACCGAAGCCATGGCAAAGGCATTTTCTTGAATCTGCTCAATCAATTCGTTGTCCACCGCGGCGAGGTGCCTGCCCGTTAAGCAGGTGCCTTCATACCCGGCTTTCGCGCTGTTGACTAAAACCAATCCGGCGGTTCTGGAATATTTTTC
>CAJUEB010000166.1 GCA_910585135.1 uncultured Eubacteriales bacterium | reverse complement strand
GGCCTTGTGTGATTTCCACATCCACGATCTGCCCGATCCGGCTTTTGTCTCCTGCAAAGTCCACCAGCTTGAAACCCTCCGTGCGCCCGGTCAGCATCTGATCGTTTTTCTTGCTGACGCCTTCTGCCAGCACCTTTTCCACGCGCCCCACATAAGCCGCATTTTTTCTGGCGCTGCATGCATTGATCAAGTCCACCAGCCTGTTGAAACGCTCGTGCTTCACCTCTTCGGGAATCTGATCTTCATATCCAGCCGCTGGCGTTCCTTCCCTTATGGAATACAGGAAAGTAAATGCCGAATCGTATTGAACCGCCTCTGCCAGCGATAGAGTTTCTTCAAAGTCCGCTTCTGTTTCTCCCGGAAAGCCCACGATGATGTCCGTGCTGATCGTGATTTCCGGCACTGCCGCCCGCAGTTTCTGCACCAGCTCCAGGTACTGCTCACGCGTATACTTCCTGTTCATCCGTTTCAAAACGGCGCTGCTCCCAGATTGTACCGGCAGATGGATATAATTGCACAGCTTATCGCAGGATGCATACGCCTGAATCAGTTTATCGGATAAATCTTTGGGATGGGAGGTCATAAAGCGAATCCGCGCAAGCCCCTCCACCTCGTTAAGCTGATAAATCAAATCTGCAAAGTCGCACGTCTGTCCTGTCTCCGTCACTCCCCTATATGAGTTGACGTTCTGCCCCAGCAGCGTCACTTCTTTCACGCCGTCGGAAGCGAGCCGTTTTACCTCCGCCAGAATATCCTCCGGGGTTCTGCTCTTTTCCCTTCCTCTTGTATATGGAACGATGCAATAGGTACAGAAATTATTGCAGCCATACATGATGTTGACAAAGGATTTATGCCGGTAAAGCCTTTTCGCGGGTAAGCCTTCCACGATTTCCGCGCTGTCCGGGAACACCTCCAACACCTTTTGCTTCTCCCGGTACACCTTTTCCAACAGTGCGGGGAAACGGTGAATATTATGCGTGCCAAAGATGATATCCACCCACGGATATTTACTTTTAACCGTATCTATGATGTGCTGCTGCTGCATCATGCAGCCGCAGACACAGGCGACATAGGAAGGGTTTTTCTCCTTGATTTTCTTGAGTTGCCCCAATGTCCCGAAAAACCGCTTATCTGCATTTTCCCGGATGCTGCAAGTGTTGATGATGGTAATGTCCGATTCCTTGGCGGAAAGAACCTCGCCGCAACCTTCCTCCTGTAACATCCCGGAAATGGTTTCCGAATCATGTTCGTTCATCTGACAGCCAAAGGTTATGATATGATATTTTTTTCCCTCAAGTAAGCTCATGTCCTCGTCTTTCTATCGCGGCTCACCGCACATTTCAATGCTGCTTGCCATTTATTTTGCCCGCAGCTTCCGGCCGCTATCTATGGCAGCTTTATCATCGATTCAGCTTCACAGCCGCCTCATCGCTTCTTAGTGCAGCGTCTAACGCGCGCGCCTTATTGTTTCACAACACAACGACCCGCACCGCCGCTTTTTTCATTCACGGCCCACCGCCGCCTTATCTGCATTATCCCTGCTCGTGCTTTTTCTCCCTGCCCATCAGGATTTCCACGGCATCGGCCGCCGTTATCTTGCCCTGGATGGTCTGGTAAATCGCCTCCGTAATCGGCATTTCCACGCCTTCACGCTGTGCCAGCTGGTATGCCGCCTCCGTCGTAAACATGCCTTCTACGACCATGCCCACCTTTTCGGTGGCTTCCGCCGGACGCATTCCTTCCCCGATCATGATCCCGCATCGTCTGTTCCTGGAATGCATACTGGTACAGGTTACGATCAAATCGCCTGTCCCAGTCAGTCCCGCGAAGGTTTCCGGCTTTGCGCCCAATTTAAGGCCCAATCTGGTGATCTCCGCAAGACCTCTCGTCATAAGCGCGGCCTTCGCATTATCGCCAAATCCCATGCCGTCGGAAATGCCAGCGCCTAACGCAATGATCTTTTTCAGCGCACCGCCCAGCTCCACGCCGACCACATCTTCCGTCGTATAGACCCTGAACCTGTCCGTCATAAACAATTCCTGAACCTGCTCTGCCGCTGCCAGATTGTAGGAGGCCGCTGCTACGGTTGTCGGAAGCCGTCTGCCGACCTCCTCCGCATGGGATGGCCCGGACAGCACGACATAACGGTTTAAATCCATTTCCTTGGCTGCGATTTCCGACATCCGCGCAAGGCTTTTCTGTTCAATGCCCTTCGCCACATTGATTACCAGCGCATCTGCCCGCATATAGGCTTTCGCAGAGGCAAGCGCGCTTCTGAAATGCTGCGCCGGAGCGGAAAAAAGCACGACATCAGCCGCAGACACAGCCTCCTGCACCGTATAAACGATCTCGATATTTTCAGCCAGCGGAACACCCGGCAGGTAATCCACATTCTCCCGATGCTGCTGCATGGATGCCAGATGCGCTTCATCGACATCCCAGATCGCAACTTGAGTCCCTTTGCCTGCGACGACTGTGGCAAGCGCTGTACCCCAGCTTCCCGCTCCGATTACACCTATCTTTTTCATATCCATACTCCTGCCCTCCACATACTCCTAAGTTCATTATTTCTTATTTCCACATATTCTTAACTTCATTTTTCTTTTTTCTCAAATATGCTCATCACAGGCTCTTCCCCCTTTAAAAGCCGGGCAATATTCGCACGGTGCTTGATGATGATCGTAATCGCTAGCAGCGTCCCCGGTACGATAAAATCCGGCTCTAAAAAAAGTGCGATCGCCGGAAAACACACAGCGCCCAGGATCGAACCGACCGACATTCGCTTGGAAAGCAGCACGCCAACCGCCACGACCGCAAGTGCCGAAAGCCCCAGCAAGGGGTTGATCCCCATCAACGCGCCGAAGGCCGTTGCCACGCCCTTTCCGCCTTTAAATCGATAAAAAGCTGGCCATACATGCCCACAAAACACTGCCACGGCGCAGAACATCCCCGCGATATGCCCGCCGATGAGATTTCCTAAAAGCACGGCGCAAAATCCTTTGAGGATATCGACCACTAACGTGATCACGCCCGCTTTTTTTCCCATCACGCGCAAGGCGTTCGTCGTTCCCGCATTGCCGCTTCCTTCTTTTCGGATATCAAGGCCTTTTGCCTTCGCCAGCATGATCGAGGGGGAAATATTCCCGATGAGATAAGCTACGACGACAGCTACTGCAATGTTAATCATCTTCCTTTTCTCCCTTTTCCCTGAACACGAATTTTAGCGAAGTCCCTTCAAACCCGAAAGCTTCCCTTATCTTATTCTCCAGATACCGGGAATATGAAAAATGCATCAGCTTCCTGGCATTGATTTTAAAGGAAAACAGCGGCGGCTTCACCCCGGCCTGGGTCACATAATATATTTTCAGCCGTTTGCCCTTATCCGACGGCGGCTGTTTCATCATCATCGCATCGACGATCAGATTGTTGAGCTGCCCTGTCGGCACGCGCAGCGCCCTGTTTTCGGCAACGTATTTCGCCATGCCGATCACCTGCTGCACCCGCTGACCCGTAAGCGCTGAAATGAATACGCTCGGCGCATAGGACATAAACGTCAGCTCCTGGGCGATCTGCTTTTTGAAATGATTCATGGTATTGGTCTCTTTAGCGACCAGATCCCATTTATTGACTACGATCACGATGCCCTTTCCCGCCTCATGGGCAATCCCGGCAATCTTCTTATCCTGCTCGGTAATGCCTTCCTTGGCGTCGATCATCAAAAGGCACACATCGCACCGCTCGATCGCGGCGACAGCCCTGATGACGCTGAACCGTTCAATATCTTCATTGACTTTGCTCTTGCGCCTGATTCCCGCCGTATCGATCAACAGGTACTTTTCGCCATCCCATTCAAACGGCGTATCGATGGAATCTCTGGTCGTTCCGGCAATGGGCGATACGATAACGCGGTTTTCACCCAGCAGCTTATTGATCAGGGAAGATTTTCCCACATTTGGTTTGCCGATCATGGCGATTTTAATATCGTCCTCCTCTGTCTCGCCCGCACCCTGCGGGAAGCTTTCGACGATTCGATCAAGCAAATCTCCCAGATTCAGCATATTCGCCGCTGAAACCGGAATCGGTTCGCCAAGTCCCAGCTCATAAAAGTCATAGAAATCATCCGGCAGCTTCTGGTTATCGATTTTGTTGACAGCCAGGATCACCTTCCTGCCCGTCTTCATCAGCATGGAAGCCACTTCCCGATCCGATGCCGTAACGCCTTCCCTGCCATCTGTCATAAAAAGGATCACATCGGCGGTAGCCATGGCAGTTTCCGCTTGTTCCCGCATCTGGGACAAAATAACATCCTTGCTCGCAGGCTCAATGCCGCCCGTATCGATCAGCGCAAAATGAATGCCGGACCATTCCGCCTCGGCATAGATCCTGTCCCGGGTAACGCCCGGCGTATCTTCAACGATCGATATTCTTCTGCCGACGACTTTATTAAAAAACGTGGATTTTCCCACATTCGGCCGTCCAACCACGGCTACTAACGGTTTATTCATTGAAAATTCCTTCCGCAAATTCTACAGGGTCAAATTCCTTCAGATCGTCGATTCCTTCTCCTACGCCGATGAACTTGACCGGCATATCGAACGCATCGGCGATGGTCACGACGATGCCGCCTCTGGCGGTCCCATCCAGCTTCGTCAATATAATACCGGTAATTTCAGCCGCGTCCCCGAATTCCTCCACCTGGGAAATGGCATTCTTGCCCGTGGTCGCATCCAGCACCAGCAGATTTTCCCGCGCCGCTTCCGGAAACTCCCGGCTGATCACCTTATTCATCTTATGCAGCTCATCCATCAGGTTTTTCTTATTTTGAAGCCT
>CAJUEB010000165.1 GCA_910585135.1 uncultured Eubacteriales bacterium | reverse complement strand
ACCAGTGCAAACGCCAGCCCGATCAGAACGTCCCCCGTATAAATCGATACGCCCAGCACGACTGCCAGCGGAATCAGAAAGAACCAAATGTTCCCCGCTTTTGCATCATCATCCATGCCCTCGGATTCCATCAGCTTATCGAACTCGGTTACGCCCTGGTTATACTTATCGCTCTTTTCCGAATAAACACGACCTGTTTCGGCAACTCTCTGGTACGCCTTTTTCATCCCGAACATCTTCGGAATAACGCCCAGGATAACCAACGGAACAACGATTACCGCAACCCAGCCATAGAGGATAAACGGCAACGACTGTACATAGATATCCATGGCGCTTCCATATGCATCCATTCCCTGCTCCGCAGCAACCGTACCTGCATAGAACACCGCCCATGTGGAAAGCGGAATCAATACGCATACAGGCGCGCCGGTTGAGTCGATTACATATGCCAGCATTTCACGCGGCGTTTTGTGCTTATCGCAGGTTTCCCGAAGCGATGCCGATACCGTCAGGATGTTCAAATAGTCATCCATGAACACGATGATTCCTAATACCCATCCAATTAAAAGCGTCTTTTTCTCCGAGTTTGCAAATTTCCGCAAGAGCTTCCCAAACCCTAGCGCACCCTTGGAACGCTGAAGCAGGAAGGTAAATCCGCCCAAAAGGCCAAATACCAGTATCATCCACGCCTGTTCCGATACTACCTGCGAAAAGCCATCCACAGTAGCGCCCAGCACATTCCACTTATCGGTCATAAAGAATCCGACCATCGCGCCTATGAGCAGCGCTTCGAAGGTTCTCTTTGTTATCAATGCGAAAACGATAATCACGATAGGAGGAATCAAGGTTAATATTCCAAAACTATCCATATATTTTCCCTCGCTTTTCTAAACTGTAAACAAATACGACAACGGTGATTCTCGAGAATTTTCAGTTATTTTGCATGCGTTTATAGTAATAGCATAAATGATGCCAACTTGAATTTTTTCTCTTAAACGTTGAAATTTCAACGTTTTTATCGAAACCTGCCATTGCGCCTCCTGGCGGTAAAGTGTCTTTTGCGCAACCAAAATTTGTTGTATAAATATAACTTATTTGCTATCATCATGATCGTATCCCCTAAATTGAACCGCCGCGCTGATTTTGCCGCAAATAAAAAGTTGCGCATTCACAACCCGTTTAGTGGTAAATGCGCAACTGTTTTCAAAAAATATTAAATTTTCAAGCCATATTACTGTGAGATCAGGTTATATTTTTTTAATTTTCTGCCGATCGTCGATTTATCGACCTGCAATTTGCGCGCAACTTCGGCGGCAGTGGAATATTTCTCAAGATAACGTGTCAGCAGATCCCGTTCATATTCATCCATCAATGTCCGCAGCGATACGCCTCCTTCCGCCACCGAACTGGTCTTCGTGCCGCCGCCCGAAAAGAGCAGCCTTCTTACCTGCCCTGCTGTGATCTGCTCCCCGTCATAGCTCACCATCAGCCGTTCGATCATATTGCGAAGCTCCCGGATGTTTCCGTGCCAAGGCGCGCGCATCAGCTCCGACATCGCTTCAGCAGACATATGCTTCCTGATATTGTACTCCTCGGAAAACACCTGCACGAAATGCTCCGCCAGCGCCCGGATATCTTCTTTTCTTTCCCGCAGGGGCGGTATCTCGATGGGAACTACATTCAGCCTGTAGTACAGATCTTCCCGGAATGTGCCGTTTTCCACAGCCATCCGCAGATCCATGTTCGTTGCAGCGACGATACGGACATTGACCTTGATGGACTCTTTGCCGCCGATCCGCATGAATTCTTTTTCCTGCAAAACCCGCAAAAGCTTTGCCTGCAACCTGAGCGGAATTTCTGCGATTTCGTCCAGAAACAGTGTTCCCTCGTTTGCAATCTCAAAAATTCCCGGTTTTCCTCTTACATCCGCGCCTGTAAATGCGCCTTTTTCATATCCGAAGAGTTCCGATTCCAGCAAATTATCCGGAAAAGCGGCGCAGTTGATCTTTACAAAAGGTTTGTCGCTCCTGCTGCCCGTCTTGAAAATATAATCAGCGACAACTTCCTTTCCCACGCCCGATTCTCCTGAAATCAATACGGTCGTGTCCAGCTGCGCAATCCTTCCGGCCGCCCGGAGCGTCTCCTTCATTTCCCTGCTCTCCGCAATGATTTCCGAGTTTCGCCGCTTGTTTTTCTCCCGCAGGTATGCAAGCTCCTTCGCCTGCTTTTCCGAAAGCTTCTTGCTCTCTTCCAGCAGATTTTCCAGCGTCTTCGTTTCCGTCACATCCCGCTCCGTGCATACGACAAGTTCAATTTCTCCATCTTTATAATACGGCACTGCCGTAAGGTAGATGCTGCTGCCATCGGCCAGTTTCTGAATCATCCTGCATTCTGCTTTCGTTTCCAGCACCCGCAGCACAGAAGACTCGTCCACATATCCAACTTCTTTCAAGTATTTCATATTCCTGCCAAGGACTTCTTCAAGCGCCATCCCGCCGCCGGTCCGTTCAGATTCCCGGTTGACCATTAAAACGTTGCCATCCCCATCCGTAATAAACACGCCTACTTGCAGCGTATTCATAATGCTCAAGATCTCTTCGTAATACTCGATCAACAATTCTTTCTCGTTCAGTTTACCCATATCATCCGCCTTGCTTTCCTCTTTGTTTACTGTTTCGTTCTTTGCTCCGTGTTCCCTTTTGTTTGTTGCTTCATTTGCCGCTTCGTTTTTCACTCCATCTGCCGCTCCCTTTTACTCTTTATTCCTCGCTCGGTGTTCTGTTCTTCGCTCCGTTTGCCGCTTCCCGAACCCATCGCGTTTACTTGAAATGCTACAAAGCCTTGATCTGCTTATATGCCAGCCCAGAAATTTATCCGCTTTTCCGTAAAAAAGAATGCTCTATCTAAGCGTTCAATGCTATTTTATAAAAGCCAGAATGCACTATAAAAATACGCTATGTGCAGTGCTATAAAAACATTATACTCCATTTTAACTCATTTTTGTAGTGAATTTTCAATGCTATTTGTGTCATAGAATAGATATATTAGGCCAAACTATAATGTATTCAAAAGATATTAAGGAAGTGAATCATTATGGAAAAATTTATCATTACGCCGAAAGAAGAAAAAAATGTCACGATGACGATCCGCATAGACAAAGCACTGCAAGAAAAATACAATGCGCTTTCTGCAAGAACGAACCGCTCCAGAAATGAACTGATCGGCATGGCGCTGCAATTCGCGCTGGATCATATGGAAATAAAAGAAAAGAGTTGACGACATCACTTGTCCCAGGTGCGATGCAAGAAGAAGCGCAACGGAGAAACAAAATGGGATAATCGGCACAATTGAAACCGAGCATGGAAAAGCAACAGGGAAATGGGGCTGGGTAATAAGCAGAGTCAAAACCAAGCATGGAAAAGCAACGGGCACGGAAAATGATTGCAATGACGCAGCAAACATAATTGAGCAATACGGGCAAAAATATTTACAATGGCGCAAGGAATGAAGACAAACGCGAAAAATAATTGCAATGAAACAACAAACGTGGAAAGCAACAATGAAATATAGCCGCTGAAAATGTAAATGACTGTTTTTGCTTTTTTTCGAGGGTTAATGCACACTAACTTTTGTGATGGGTGACAATTTTTATATGAAAATTCAATTTGACGAATATATATTCATCTATTTTTACAGTATTTAATGGAACGAGATGGAAGATAAGATAGTTTCAGGACATCCATGGAAAATTTGAACAAAAATTCATCTCACTTCCCCAGTTTGAATAAATTATTCTACCCGATCAGACAAAGTTAGTGTGTACTAAATACAGAAAACCCAAAAAAATTGCCATTTTCTCGTCAGTTTATAACTTCATCAGATGTATAAAGATGTATATTCATTGCCAGAACAACTATTCAACAAACCTTATCATCCATCATAGTCATAACCACTTTCACTGCGTGGATATTAGGGGGACCAATTTGCCATTGATAAAAATTTTATCCGCCTTCATAATGATACCTCCTGTATCTGCTCTCCATCCTTCGTCATCAGCTTTCCATAAAGCTCAGGACGCCTATCGCGGAACAATACAAAATTTCTTCTGTTTCGTGCCATTTCATCAAGGTCAAATTTAGCAGTAAGGACGCATTCAGATTTCCCATCAGCTTCTGCCAACACCTCCCCTTTTTCATCCGTTATAAAGGATCTGCCGAAAAACTCTATCTCTGTCCAGTCCCCGGTCTCCACACCGATCCTGTTGGATGCCATGACCGGCATCATATTGGCTGCCGCATGTCCTCTCATGGTAAGCTGCCAGTGATCAGAACAGTTCGGGGTTTTCCCATGCGTATGAAAGCCAATTGCCGTAGGATACAGCAGTATTTCCGCACCCATAAGCGCCATGATTCTTGCCGTTTCTGGAAACCACTGATCCCAGCATATCCCGATTCCGATTTTCCCTTTTCTTGTCTCCCACACTTTAAATCCTGTGTCCCCCGGAGAAAAGTAGAATTTTTCAAAGTATCCTGGATCGTCAGGGATATGGGATTTTCTGTATTTCCCTAATTTCGTGCCATCTGAATCAATAACAACGACCGTGTTATAGTAAAGATTGTTTTTCTTTTCAAAGAAGCTGACTGGAATCACCACGTCCAATTTCTTCGCCAGATCAGCCATATAATCAAGGAACGGGAAATCATCTACATCTACTGCCAAGTCAAAATTCCTGACATCATAATTCTGACAGAAATAAAGATTCTCAAATAATTCCTGTAGCAGGACGATATCGGCTTTCTTTTCAGCAGCCTCTTTAACCATGGCCTCTGCCTTTTTTCTGTTTTCTTCGATATCCGC
>CAJUEB010000164.1 GCA_910585135.1 uncultured Eubacteriales bacterium | reverse complement strand
ATGTCCTCGTTTCTTACGACCTTACGCAAAAAGTCAATCCCGCCGATCACGCCTTCCGCATCTTCACCCTTACAGCCGACGCCTGTGGATATCCAGGCACCAATTCCGAGCAGAACTGCATCAAAATCATCGCGGATCGTTTCAAACGGAAGATCAACACCGACCTTCGTATCGGTGATAATCTCAACGCCCATCTTTTGGATCGTAAGGATTTCATCATCCAAAACCTCTTTCGGAAGCCTGTATTCAGGAATACCATAACGCAGCATTCCGCCTGCCTTCGGCATCGCTTCAAAGATCGTCACCTCATGTCCCTTTTGCCTGAGGAAGTATGCGGCAGACAGCCCCATCGGACCTCCGCCGATGACAGCCACGCGCTTGCCCGTGTCATCTCCGCACTCTGGAAGGAAGGCTTCTTCGTTCATCAGATCCTGATCGGCGGCAAAACGCTTCAGCCACTGAATGGAAATCGGTTCGTCAATGAGCCCTCTCCTGCACTCTTCTTCACAAGGATGCGGGCATACCCTGCCCAGCGAAGCCGGAAGCGGCAGCTTATCTTTGATCAGCTCAATCGCTGCTTCATATTCACCGTTCGCGATCAGGCCCACATAGCCTTGGCAATCCGTCTGCGCAGGACATGCCAGCACGCATGGCGGCCTGCAGTCGCCTACATGGTTTGACAGCAGCAGCTCCAAATTGGTCTTTCTCGATTCAATGACTCTTTCGGTATTCGTCCTGATCACCATTCCCGGCGCAATTTCCGTCGCGCAGGATTTGCAAAGCTTCGGGTTTCCCTCTACCTCGCACATGCAAATTCCGCAAGAGCCGTAAATTTTAGTCCGTTCGTCGTAGCAGAGAGTTGGAATAAAAATATCATTCTCCCTGGCGACCTCCAGAATCGTCTGGCCGGGAAGTCCCGTGACTTCTTTGCCATTGATGTTTAATCTGAATTTATTCATATCGTTTCCGCCTCTCCTTCTATTCCTTTACGATCGCACCAAATTTACAAGTTTCCAGACACTTGCCGCATTTGATGCACTTTTCTGTATCGATAACGTGTTTTTCCTTTACGCTGCCCGAAATGGCCTCCACAGGACAATTCTTTGAACACAGGGTACAGCCTTTGCAGGCATCGTTGATGCTGTATGTAACGAGCGCTTTGCATGAACCGGCTGTACATTTCTTGTTATAGATATGATCCTCATATTCATTTCTGAAATAGCGGAGGGTCGTCAGCACCGGATTTGGAGCAGTCTGGCCCAGGCCGCACATAGAGCCGTCCTTAATCTTCATCGCCAGCTCCTCAAGCAGCTCGATATCGCCGTCCTTGCCCTTGCCTTCCGTTATCCGTTCCAGGATTTCCAGCATCCGCTTCGTGCCGATCCTGCAATAATTACACTTGCCGCAGGATTCATCACGGGTAAAGTTCAGGAAATAGCGCGCCATGTCCACCATACAGGTATCCTCGTCCATGACGATCATTCCGCCCGAACCGACGATCGCGCCAGTCTTATTGATGTCCTCATAGGTAACAGGCGTATCGATCAACTCAGCAGGAATGCATCCGCCGGAAGGCCCGCCCATCTGTACGGCTTTAAACTTCTTGTCGTTCTTGATGCCGCCGCCGATGCCATAGATAACATCCTTCAAGGTAAGACCCATCGGCACTTCGACAAGACCGCCCTTCTTGATCTTGCCCGCGAGGGCGAACACCTTCGTTCCCTTGCTCTTTTCCGTACCCATCGCGCCGAATGCAGCGCCGCCGTTGTAAATAATCCACGGTACGTTTGCCAGCGTTTCTACATTATTGATATCGGTCGGCTTCTGCCAATAGCCTTTCGCTGCCGGAAACGGCGGTTTCAGCCGCGGCATGCCGCGTTCTCCTTCCAGGGATGCGATCAGCGCAGTTTCTTCCCCGCAGACGAAAGCGCCCGCGCCCGCTTTGATCCGCAGATCGAAATCGAATCCGCTGTCCATGATATTCTTGCCCAGATAGCCCTTTTCCCTCGCCTGAGCCATCGCGATTTCCAGCCGCTTGATTGCCAGCGGGTATTCGGCACGACAGTAAATAACGCCCTGCGTAGCGCCCATCGCATATCCGCCGATGATCATGCCCTCGATCAGTGAATGCGGGTCGCCTTCCAGGACCGACCTGTCCATAAATGCGCCTGGATCGCCTTCATCGGCATTACATACCAGATATTTTTCCGTTCCGGGACTCTTTCTGCATGCATCCCACTTAAACCATGTCGGAAATCCCGCGCCGCCTCTTCCCCGAAGGCCAGAGATTTTAATTTCTTCAATTACCTCTTCCGGCTTCATGGAAGAAAGCACCTTCTGAATTGCTTTATATCCGTTTACATTGATATACTCTTCGATATTTTCAGGATTGATTACGCCGCAGTTTCTAAGAACGACCCGCTGCTGCTTTTCCACAAACAGCTTATCTTCATCCGATATCGCCTGCTCTGCACATACATTACCGTTCATAAGGTGTTCCGTTACGATTTTTTCCGCTTTATCCGGCTGTACCTTTACATAACGTGTCATCTCACCATTATCGTCATATACATCTACGATCGGCTCCAGATAGCAAGTTCCGACACATCCCGTTATCTCAACACTTGCATCCAGATTATTTTCTGCGATCAGCTTTTCGAATGCAGCGGCAGTCTTTTTCGCGCCAGTAGCGACACCGCAGCTTCCCTGTCCGATTACGACTTTCATATGGTTACCTCCTATGCCCTTTCCCTGATTTCCGCCAGAATCTTTTTAACAGAATCCTTTGTCAGATTGCCGTAGGTTTCATCTCCGTCAGCATTCTTGACCATCATGACCGGTGCCAGGGAGCAGCAGCCAAGACATGCTACATTATTTAACGTAAAAAGGCCGTCCTTCGTCGTTTCGCCGTCTTTGATTTCCAGATATTCGCAAACAGCCTCTTCAATGATTTCCGAACCGTTTACATGACAGGCAGTCCCCTGGCACAGCATGATCAAATTCTTTCCAATCGGCTTGAGCCTAAACTGTGCATAAAATGTCGCCACGCCATAAATTTTCGCAGGCTTAATGCCAGTCATTTCCGATATGTAATTGATCGCGTCCATCGACAGGTATCCGTAAATATCCTGCGTCTTCTGCAAAATCGTAATCAAGCTGCCCGGCACTTTCGCGTATTGCTCCAAAACCGGCGCCAGATCCTTGAATTGGGCCTGTCTGCTTTGTTCGCAATTACATCCGCAGCTACAACCTTTTTCACTCATGTTATTTCCTCCTAAACTGATATAATTTATACAATCACGTAATCTATGCTATCACGCCAACGTTTTAATTTTATCAAATATTCTGCGATAAATCAATACACACTGCAATCAGCCTTCTTCTGTTTTGCCGTTAAATTTTGCCACCAAAGCTTTTAAATCGATTTCCATCAAAAGCAGACCCGCCACCAGCAAAAATGCACCGAAATAGGCGCGCGGCAGAAGCACCTCACCGGCGAGGAAAAATGCCACGATCCCGGCAAAGACCGGTTCTAATGTGAAAATTACGCCGACATGGGCTGCCGAGGTATACTGCTGTGCGATCGTCTGTACGATAAAGGCAATGCCGGTACAGAAAACAGCCAGAAAAATCACCGACCCCCAGGCGGCAGGCGACGACGGCAAGACAGGCGTTTCAAAAATAAAAGATAAAATCAGCATAAAAATTCCCGTAAATCCAAGCTGAAAAACGCCGAGCTGGAAGGCATTGACTTCTTCCTTTGCGACAGCCGCTTCCGTGATCAAAAGATCCACCGCATAGGCAAACGCACACATCAGGCAAAAAATATCGCCCAGCGCCGGTTTTAGCTGCTCGTTCAGGCTCATCAAGGCGATCCCGACGAAGCATACAGCTACGATGGCCACCATTTTTCTTTCCGGCTTTTGCTTTTTAATGAAAAAGCCCAGAATCGGCGTAAAGACGACCGTAAGCGCGCATAAAAAACCCGAATTGGAAAGGCTGGTATACATCACGCCGAAAGTTGCGCCCATATAAACGAACACAAGGGATAGCCCGATCCAAAAAGCGTATTTTAACGTCGTTTTATTGACGCCTTTCAATTTCGGAAACGCAACGATGCCCGCAACGGCAAATGCGCCCAAAAAACGAAACGCATTCAAATTAAAGGATCCCATTTCCCGAAGGCATAGATCCATCAAATAATAGGAAATCCCCCAGCATAAGGTTACAAGCACGAGCATCAGGTCTGCTTTTACTTGGGTTTTCATATTAAATCTCCTTTTAATTTTTCTTTATAACTTCCCACCCATTGAAATCACGAATCCAAATTGCCAGCTCAAAGCGAAAATTTTATCTCCTGCCCTTTATATTCCCGCGATGAAATATTCCAGCGCCAGCGTACCGTCAAAAAGCCCCGTTTTAATCTGTTCATCCACCTGATATGCCGCAGAAAGGATTTCCCGCAGCTCCTCCATAGAATACAGTCCGGTAACATCGATCGCTTTTTGCAGCTTGTATTGATGGATGCCGAGTTTCTTTTGCATCGCAGCCTTCGTCATTCCCTCTTCGCGCATTTCCTTCACCGTCAAAATCAGTTCTAATTGCCCCGTAATGCTGTACAAAAGCTTAAACACAGGCTTAGGCGACTGCTCCGCAAGCAGATTATGCAAAAGGCGGAAAGCCTCATCCTTTCGTTTCCTCCCGATCGCATCCAGCATGGCAAAGATATCGTTTTCAGGATTGACAGCCAGTACGCCCCTGACATCCGCTGCTGTAATCTCCTGGCTTCCGCCGCTATGGGCAATGATTTTTCGCAGGTCATTTTCCAAATGATACAGACTGTAATCAATGGCTTTATTATCATAGCCGCTTTCTGCTATGATCAGTTCAACCACGGATGGCATATATAGCTTGCCTGCATGCTGAAAACGTTTTTCGATAAAGCTGCGCAAATC
>CAJUEB010000163.1 GCA_910585135.1 uncultured Eubacteriales bacterium | reverse complement strand
GTTCTTTTCGGCAAATATCAACAATCATCACGCTAAAACGAAAGGAAGGTGCAATTTATGAAGAAAAGCAAAAAGGTAACAGCGCTTCTGTTATCGGCGGCCATGATCGTTTCATGCCTGACCTTGACGGCATGTGGCGGAGGTGGCGATGAAGTCGGTAAATCTGATGCGGTAGAATATCCTGAAGATTTCCAGGCATTTTTGGACGCATTGGATACGGATTTCTCGTATGACGTAGATAAGGCCATTTCCGAGTTTGGAGATGATCTGGCGCTGGGATTCCGATCAGCGGGTTCTTCTGCGGAAAAGGAAACGGCGGCATATATTGAAAAGACTATGAACGAAATCGGGCTTGAGAATGTCACCGTTGACCAGACAAACCTTGATGGATGGACGTTCAACGGTGCAAATATCACCTTTAAGAACGCCGATGGGAAAGATCAGAAGATAGACCTTGGCGGATACCAGACTACGATTCAGGCAGATAACGAAACCGTCAAAGTCGTGTATCTCAAGAAAGGGACAGCGAAGGATTATGAGGGCGTTGACGTTACGGGCAAGCTGGTTCTGATCGACATCAACCAGAACGAAGAGTGGTGGATCAACAGCCCTGCTTACCAGGCGCACGTGAAAGGCGCGAAAGCTGTTCTTGCCAACACGGAACTGCCGGTGAAGAAAAACGACCGTATTGGAACGCAGGATATCTGCGGACCGGCCGATGCACCTGCCCTGGGCATCAGCCAAAAGGATACGAACGCGCTGAAAAAAGCGATCAAAGCCTCCGGCAACAATGAGATCGAGGTTACGTTTAACGCCGATTCAGTCGTGACGGAAGATGTCCAGAGCCAGAACGTATGGGGCGAAATTCCGGGAAAGACGGATGAAGTGATTTACATGATGGCGCATATGGATGGATATTTCCATTCCTTCTATGATGATGCTTCCGGCTGCGGCCTGCTGTTGGGAACAGCGAAAGCCATGCTGGACAGCGGATATGAACCGGATAAGACCATCAGGTTCATATGCCATGGGGCAGAGGAATGGGGCAAGACCGACAGCCAGGCAGACTGGGCGATGGGATCGTATAAGCAGAGCACCGAAGTACACCCGGAATGGGCTGAAAATGCCTTTGCGATCGTAAATATCGATGGCGCATATTGCGTGAAGGACGAGAGCACATTTGGCATATCGACGGCTGAGGAGCTATACAATTATGTCGATACGATCGCAGCGCCGATGGTGGAAGCATCCGGCTATGAATACCGCTATCTGATTCCGCCTAGCACTTATAAAGAGGATTTCAATTACATGGCCTGCGGAATCCCATCCATCGCTACGGCTAAGGGTGAGGAAACCGTTTTCTATGATACCGCCTACCATACCAATGCGGACAGCGATGAAGTTGTGGAATTTGATCAAGATGCGTGGCTGTGGATGCATACCCTTTATGGCAGGTTTGTATATGCCTTTGATGACCTGGCAGCAAGACCGATGGATTTCGGTACGCGTTTTAAAGCGATGAAGAAATCTATAAACAAAGATCTCGTTGCCGACCAGGAGCTGGTTGACAAGATCGATGCAGCGATCGAAGCTGCGTCACCTGTTACCGAGAAGGTCAATCAGCTTAACGCGGATTACGAAGCTGCGCTTGTGGATGGCGATAATGATAAAGCCAGCCAGCTGCGGCAGGAGGCTATCGCCCTCAACCTGGAATTGCATAAGATATACAAGCAGGTTCAGGATGAGCTTTTGTATCTGGACGGCGAACTGTCTATCGTATTCCCGAACGAGACGAGACAGGCAAATGTGGAAAACCTGCAAGGCGCGATTACGGCACTCAAAGATGGCGATGCGGAAACGGCTTACAACGATTATCTTTCCGGCATCAACAATGGATGGTATGCGATGTTCTTCGATAAGGAATCCGTAGATTATTTCAATGATGGTTATCTGGAAGGACTGGAAGGCACATGGGCAGAAGGCAAGGCAGATCCAATGGACTGCTATGTGGATGATATCATCAGGAGCCTGATGGCGAAAGTGGAAAGCGGCGATAAGGATTTCTCGGCGGAAATAGCGGAACTCGAGACGCTTGAAGCGGAGCAAACCGAATTATTGAAGCAGGTCGTGCAAAAAGAAAAAGCAGGGCTTGATACGCTGATCGAAATGCTCAGCGGACTTGCATAGAAATGCGGCAATCAGGGCGATCGACCGCCTTACGTTTGTCGTTGTATCCTCATGAAAAATGCCCTTTTCAATTGATGATTTCAGAAAAATATGATAATATATGGATATCAATCATTTTAGGAGGTAACATATTATCATGAAGAAGTTTTTATGCCTGATGCTTTCTCTCGTGCTGGCATTGTCGATGACCTTTGCGTTATCCGGCTGCGGCAGCGGCGAAGAGAAGGAAGAGGCAGCCGCAGCAGAAAGCGAATTTGACAAAAGCATCGACACCGAATTTACGAAGAAAGTGATGCAGACGATCAGTGAATTCGGCGATGACCCGGCTACTGGAAACCGCTCGGCGGGATCTCCGGCAGAGCAGGCGGCTGGGGAGTACATCAAAGGGGTGATGGAAGAGATCGGGCTTTCCAACATCACGGTGGATGATACAACCGTTGACGGCTGGACCTTTGGCGGGGCAAACATCACCTATACCAACGCTAAGGGAAAGGAAAAAACCATCGATTTAGGCGGATATGCGACGGATTTGTCAGTTGAAAACCAGCAAGTTCCCCTTCTTTATCTTGGAAAAGGCACAGCGGCGGATTATGAAGGCGTCGATGTATCCGGCAAGCTGGTTTTGATCGACATCAACCAGGATGAAGAGTGGTGGATCAACTATCCGGCAAAGCAGGCGCAGGTCAAGGGTGCGCTGGGTGTGATCGCGATGTCGGAGATGGTTACGGAAAATGAAGACAGGGTCGGATGCCAGGACATCTGCGGACCGGCAGATGCGCCGGCTTTTGCCATCAGTCAGAAGGATTCCAAGGCATTGCAAAAGGCGATCAAAGCATCGGATGCAGGTGAAATCACCGTCACCTTCAATGCTGATACGACGATCACAAAAGATGCCACGAGTCATAATATCTGGGGCGAAATTCCAGGCAAGACCGATGAGGTTCTTTACATGATCGGCCATTATGACGGTTATTATCATTCCATTTATGATAATGCGTCCGGAATCGCGACAACGCTGGGAATCGCAAAAGCGCTCATCGATAGCGGCTATGAGCCGGAGAAAACGATCAGGATCGTTGCGCACGGTTCGGAGGAATTTGGCAAGAGCGGCAATGAGTACGACTGGGCGACTGGCGCTTATGAACAGATCATGACCGCTCACCCGGAATGGGCGGAAAACGCCTTTGCGGTTGTGAACATCGACGGGGACTACCCGATCGTAGGCGAAAAAGGTTACGGGATCTCAACCTCCCACGAAATCCTCGATTTTGTCAAGAAGAGCGGGAAGGACGTAACGAAGGACAGCGGATACGACTGGAGATACAACTCCCCTGCGGGAACGGGAACAGAGGATTTTCAGTGGACAGCCGTGGGAATTCCATCTATCGTGGCGACGCATGGCGAGGAGTGCATCTACTATGATGGGATGTATCACAGCAATATGGACTCCTACGAAGGCGGCGAGCTGGATGAGGATGCGCTTTTGATTAATCATAAGGTGTTTGGCAAGATCGTCCAGGATCTGGATGCGGCAGCGGTAAGGCCGATGTCCTTTACAGACAGGTTCGCAGCGCTGGAAGAATCCATCAACACCAAGCAGGTGAAGGATGAAGAGCTGATGAGCCTGATCGCTGACGCGAAGGAAGCTGCCGGAAATCTGGAAACAAAGATGGCAGAAGTGGAAAAATCAGGTGATGCGGAAGCGATCGCACAGATGAACGACGATCTGTATGTGTTGTTTAAAGCAGTCCAGGATGATTTCCTGCGTATCGACTATAATCTGGAAGTCGTGTTCCCGACGGAACAGTACCAGAACAATATCGCCGCGCTGAATGGCACGATCAAGGCGCTTGAGGACGGCGATGTGGCGACGGCAGTGGATGAGCATTTGTGGGCTGTGGACTGGGCTTGGTATGATATGTACTTTGATGAAGAGACTTGCCAGTATTTCATGGATCAGCTCTGGGAGAAGAGAGCAGGGACATGGGGCGACGGCAGGGTCGAGTACAGGCATTGCGATGTCGGTGATGTAACGAGAAGCCTCTGCGAAAAATACGAAGAAGAGTCTCCTGATGTGACGGAGGAAATCGCTGCATTGAAGGAACTGAAAGCACAGCAGAAGGAGTACCTTGCGGCAATGGTTGAAAAGGAAAAGGCTGCGCTGGCTGAACTGATCACCATGATGGAGTCATACAGCAAATAGCGTGAATCAGATGAAAATATTGTGAATGTGGATTGCCCCGGAGGCGGGATATCGGCTCGATATCCCGCCTCCGGGGCATCTGTCTTTTTTCTTTGCGAAGGCTCACCCCTGGTGCGGCAAATTGCATTCGTGCTTTTTTCGCAAAACTCGCTCTTTCCTATGAGTCATATCGATTACAATAGCAACATCTCTTTTTGAAATAGGAATTGTAGAACTCAAAAAAATTTGAAAAAAATTCCAAAACCTCTTGACGGTTTGACAAGTCTATGATATTATATTAAACTGCCCTGCGAATGTAACTGTTAATATATAAGGAGTGATGACTATGCCAAATCCGGTAAAATTAGGTAAAAAAGAACGAATGACCTTTTCCAAGATCAACGAAGTGGCAGAAATGCCAAACCTGATTCAGATTCAGACGAATTCGTATGAGTGGTTCGTGAGGGAAGGTCTTCGTGAAGTTTTTGAGGATATTTCACCGATCAAGGATTATGCAGATAATCTCGTTCTTGAATTTATCGATTACTCCCTTACAGACCCTCCGAAGTATGAGCAGGAGGAATGTAAGGAGAGAGATGTAACATACGCA
>CAJUEB010000162.1 GCA_910585135.1 uncultured Eubacteriales bacterium | reverse complement strand
GGGCGCAAAGAGATTTTTTCGTTCTTCCTCTTTCATGAGCGCCGCAATGCGGCTATGCCATTCACTTGCGGCATTCTCCGCCGCCTCCTGATCCTTAGAGGTGAATATGATCTGAAACAGATCGCTGTACGGCGGGTACTCCATATACTGCCGGAGCTGGTTTTCCGCCTGGTAAAAGCCTTCGTAATCCTGGTCTGCCGCAAAACGGATGGCATAATGCTCAGGATTGTAAGCCTGTACGATGACATTGCCCTCCTCCGCCCCTCTTCCGGCACGCCCGGCGGCCTGCGTGATCAGTTGAAAAGTCTGTTCCGGCGATCTGAAATCCGGTATATTGAGGGAAACATCGGCGGCGATGATCCCCATCAGTCCTACGTTTTTAAAATCCAATCCCTTGGCAATGATCTGCGTACCGATGAGGATATGCGTTTTTCCATTTCGGAAAGCCCGCAGTTTCCGCTCCAGTTCCCCTTTTTTCTTCACGGAATCCAAATCGATCCGCTCCGTCACATAATCGGTGAAAAGGCCTGAAACCGTTTCTTCTGCTTTTTCCGTGCCGCTGCCAAAATAACGGATATATTTACTGCCGCATTCCGGGCAGTGGTGCGGCACAGCTTCCTCATATCCGCAATAATGACAGACTGCTTTGCCGCTCCCCTTGTGATAAGTCAGCGATACGCCGCAGTCAGGACATCTGGCGGCATAGCCGCATTCCCGGCAGGAAACGAAGGTCGCATATCCCCTCCTGTTGAGCAGCAGCATCACCTGTTTTCCTGCCGCAAGCTGCTGTTTCATCTCGCGGTAAAGCTTTCTGCTGATTATTGACTTGTTTCCGTCCTTTAATTCCTGGCGCATATCCACGATGCTGATCCGGGGCATGGGAACTTTGTTGTACCGCTGCGTGAGCTTGAGCAGCCGGTAGATGCCTTCCTCCGCGCGCCTGTAGCTTGCCACGGACGGAGTAGCGCTCCCCAGCAGCAGAACACCGTTGTTATCCTGATCCTGCAATCGCTTTAACGCCACTTCTATCGTATCGTATTTCGGCGTATGATCCGATTTATACGTCGATTCGTGTTCTTCATCGACCACGATCATGCCGATCTTTTCAAGCGGTGCGAAAACTGCCGATCTCGCGCCGATCACGATTTTCACGCCGCCATCCCGGATGCGTTTCCACTGGTCATAGCGTTCCCCCAGCGATAATCTGCTGTGAAGGACCGCAATCATTTCATTTCCAAACGTTCCGATAAAGCGGTCGATGATCTGCCCTGTCAGGGATATCTCCGGCACGAGGATGATCACAGGCCTTCCCTGCCGCAAGCATGCCTGCGCAGCCCGTATATAGATTTCCGTCTTCCCGCTTCCCGTAACGCCATGAAGGAGAAAACGGCTGTGCTGCCGCTTCTCGATCGCCTGCGTGATCTGCGAAAGCGCCGCCCTTTGCTGATCCGTCAGCTCCCTGACCATATGCGGCTCGCCCTTTTCATCAGCAAACGGATTTTTTCTTTCCCTGCGCTTCGCCCGCTCCCCGACAGGCGTAAAGCAATTGATCGCATCGATGTACCTGCACAGATAGCGTCGTTTCATCCATGCGGCCGAACGAATCATTTCCGCTGTCAGGGAAACGTTTTCATCCACGCTTTCCACGTATTTCAGCTTCCGTTTCAGTGCTTCGTTTGCGCCGCTCTCAAAGGACACCACATAGCCTGTCCGCTGTTTGTTCCCCTGTGTAAAAGGCACGTACACCTTGCTTCCGACGTCCACGCCAGCATGGTTGCATCCATATGTGTACGCCATGTCGGTATGGTCGCTTTTATTATCAATCACTACATTTACATATTTCATTCCTTACAGCAGGAAGATGTCGTTTTCCCTGCACTCCTTCACCATTTCATCCGGCCAAATCGACGCCTGCACCTCCCCGATGTGCGCTTTGCGCAGGAAATACATGCAAAGCCTGCTCTGGCCGATGCCTCCGCCGATCGTATACGGCAGCTCTTTATTTAGAATCTTCTGATGAAACTCCATCGTCCTTCTATCATCTGCACCCGCAATCGTTAATTGTCTATCCATCGCTTCCTCATC
Source organism: uncultured Eubacteriales bacterium (assembly GCA_910585135.1). Taxonomy (GTDB): domain Bacteria; phylum Bacillota; class Clostridia; order Peptostreptococcales; family Anaerovoracaceae; genus Lentihominibacter. Next base: position 2,900 of record CAJUEB010000162.1, on the reverse strand, counting down.
GACCCGGATGCCCATAGAGGAGATTTCAAACGCCCGCTCTAAAATATCGTTCCAGAGGATGATGTCTCCGTTCAGCTCCCAGTCGTCATAATCCGGCGCCCTACCGTCATGCTTTTCGCCTGATTTCAACGTACCGCCGATTTTCTTAATGAAAACGGCGCGCTTTTCCCTGGCGATGATATCTTCCCGTTCCTTCGGCGTCTTATCCGGATACAGGTCTTCCAGTTCCTGGGAGGTGATGAAAAAGATTTCATTTGGAAGTTCTGTCTTGAGATTAGTATAGAGCCTGTTCACATAATCATTGAGATTCTTTAAGGCATTGTAAAGGGTCACGACGGTCTCCTCCAGGTAGCGTTCCGTGCGGTCGCTTTTTTCGATCACCTTTTCCCAGTCCCACTGGTCCACATAAATGGAATGAAGGTTATCCAGCTCCTCGTCACGCCTGATGGCGTTCATGTCCGTATAAAGCCCCCTGCCTGGCTTGAAATCGTATTTTCCTAATGCCATGCGTTTCCATTTCGCCAATGACTGAACGATTTCGACTTCCTTTTCACCCATATCCTTGACCGTAAAGCTCACCGTACGCTCTACGCCGTTGAGATTGTCATTCAATCCCGTTTCCGGCGCAACGAAAAGCGGCGCAGATACTCTTCTAAGCTTCAGTCCGTATGCCAGCTCCTGCTGGAAAAAATCTTTAATTTTTTTGATCGCCCGCTGGCTCTCCATATAATCAATAACAGGCGTATAATCCTTCGGAATCAATAAGTTATGCATAGTCTCTCCTCATCTCTTTGAATATTTGCATCCGCAGTAATCCTGCCGATATAAGCCGTATTTTTTTGAAAGCTCTATAGAGCGCTTAAATCCATCTTTCTTCTTAAAATCCCGATCCAGGAACGTCAAGCCATACCGCAGGGCAATGCTCCTGCCAATTTCTGAAATCAGCTTGTAGTTTTTATGCGGGCTTACCGTAAGCGTCGTGGCGAAATAATCGCAGCCGCAGAGACTGGCCGTTTCCGCGGTCTTTTCAAGGCGCTGCGCAAAGCACACCTTGCACCGTTTTCCCCCTTCCGGCTCGTCGGAAAGACCCTCGGAAGCTTTAAAAAACTCGGTCGGTCGGTACGGTCCTTCCCGGAACAGCACCTTGCATTTTCCCAGGTTTTCCGCATTGAACTTCTCAATAAACTGCATCTGCGCCTCCTTGCGGCGGCGGTATTCGTCCTCCTCTGTGATGCACGGGTTATAAAAAAAGACCGTCACCTCAAATTCATTGACCAGGCGCTCCACGACCGCGCTGCTGCAAGGTCCGCAGCAGCTATGGAGAAGCAACGCGGGTTTTTGCACGGGCTTACGCAGTCCGCTGCCTTCGATAAACGGATGCTCGCTTTCATACTTACACTTGATGTTCATAATCATAATGGTTTATTATATCATATAATGGAATCGATGAAAATGTCATACAGCTGAAAATATACCGAAAAATTGGAGGATATACGATATGGCTCTGCACGATATCATCTTACATTCTGCGCCTTTGCCTGATGCGGCCTTGCATAATGCAACTTCGCACAATGCGGACGCGCCCTTGTCTGGTACGGATGCGCCTTCACTTGATACAAATGCGCCTTCTTACGATACGCTTTTACATGATACACCTCACGATACGCCTTTACATGACGAGGACATGCCCTCACATGACGCGGATGCGCTTTCACACGACGAAGACTCACCCTCACATGACATGGATGTATCTCACGATGCGCCTCACGATACACCTTTGCTTGACGCAGATGCGCTTTCCCACGACGAGGACTCACCCTCGCATGACGCGGATGTACCTCACGATACGCCTTCACTTGACGCACCCTTGCGCAATGCAGGCACGCCTTCACACAACACGACTTCGCACGATGAACCCCTTATTTTCGATACGGCCGACGGCCAGCAGCTGCGGATCAATACCATCAATACGTTTTTGAAAAAGCAATTTGGACAGAAAGTGGTCAAGCTCTCCCTTGACGGAGGTTTCACCTGCCCCAACCGGGATGGCAGCAAATCGAGCGGAGGATGCAGCTTCTGCTCGGCCAGCGGCTCTGGCGATACCGCCGCCGGATCTGGCAATATCATCCGGGATCTGGAGACACAAATCCGGCTATTATCCGATAAATGGCCCAATGCCGGGTATATCGCTTATTTCCAAAGCCACACCAATACCTATGCGCCAGTGAATGAATTACGAGAAAAATTTCATGCCGCGCTTTCCCATCCCCGCGTGATCGGGCTTGCCGTCGCCACAAGGCCGGATTGCCTGCCCGATGAGGTCATCGCGCTTTTGTCTGAATTGAATCAAAAGACTTTCCTTTGGGTGGAGCTTGGCCTGCAATCCATCCACACCGACACGATGAAAGCCATGAATCTCTGCTATACGCGCACGGATTATGATAACGCCGTGAACAGGCTTCTTGATAAGGGCATCCGCATCGTCACGCATCTTATTTTAGGGCTGCCGGGAGAAACCCCCACCCAAATGCTGGAATCCGTAAAATATGTTTGTGCGAAAAAAATATTCGGGCTCAAGCTCCATATGCTCAACCTGGTCAAAGGCTCACAACTGGAACGCACACATCCCGAATATGTATCGTTTGAAAAGATGGAGGATTACATCGATTTAGTGATTTCCGCGATCGAACTGATTCCACCGGGAATCACCCTCCACCGGATTACAGCGGACGCCCCGCGCGCATCGCTCATCTCCCCCGCATGGAGCTATAAAAAGCGGACGATATTAAACAACATCCACAAAACCATGCAGCAGCGAAATAGCTGGCAAGGAAAAGGATGGCAGCATCCGTAAACTGCCAGCACCGTTATTTTCTGGCGGCACACAGCAGTAAAATGCG
>CAJUEB010000161.1 GCA_910585135.1 uncultured Eubacteriales bacterium | reverse complement strand
GAATATGATCATCCAGATCGATACAGGACCTGCCGTTGTAAATGCAGGCAACTTACCGCGAACCCCGCTTCTTCTTCCGCTCACGGCCAATGCGTTTTTTGAACCATTACCCATAACATTACCTCCTACGCCCGAATCCCGGTGACATCTTCCAGATCCCAATGAAGATACAGGGTATCGCCTTCCTGATAGGAAGCATCCGCTTTCACGCGGTTGATTTTCACATCGTATCCATTCTGCATGCTCACGAGGGTACGGTACTGCGCCCCGACAAAGATCATATTCTTAACCTGCCCGCTGATCGAGAAACCTTCCACGGGTTCTTTGCTGTACTGCATTACCTCCGGGCGGATGCAAAGATGCGCCGTTTCGCCCACCTGAAAGTCTTCAGCATTCATCCTGCATGTTCCAAGCTCCGTATCCACAGAAGCAACGCCTCCGTCGATTGCCGTGATCTTGCCTGTAAACAGATCCGATTCTCCGATAAAGTTTGCCACAAACCTAGTCTTCGGCTTATTATAGATTTCCGGCGGCGTGGCAAGATGCTCGATCACGCCCGCATTCATGACCGCAATCCGATCGCTCATGGTCATGGCCTCTTCCTGATCGTGTGTAACGTATACGAAGGTGATGTTGAGCAGCTTCTGAAGCCGCTTGAGTTCGATCTGCATCTGTTTTCGAAGCTGCAAATCCAATGCACCCAGCGGTTCATCCAAAAGGAGTACTTTCGGGTTGTTGATCAGCGCCCTGGCAATGGCCACCCGCTGCTTCTGTCCGCCGGACATCATGTCCGGCTTCCTTCCTTCGAATCCCATTAGCTGTACCAGTTCCAGCATTTCCTTAACGCGTTTTTTAATCTCATCCTTCGGCACTTTTTTCACCGTCAGGCCATAAGCGATATTATCGTAAACCGTCATATGCGGAAACAGCGCATAACTTTGGAAAACCGTATTGACATCACGTTCGAAAGCTTCTTTTTCTTCCACACGCTCGCCCTGCACCTCAATGATACCGCTGGTCGCATCTTCGAAACCCGCAATCATCCTTAAGATCGTAGTTTTCCCACAGCCAGACGGACCGAGCAACGTCAGGAATTCGCCTTCTTCGATTTCCAGGTTCAAATCCTTGATTACGTGATTATCACCGAAAAATTTATTCACATTTTTTAATGTTACACTAGGATCAGACATTACAAAACCTCCTGGTCATGATCGACATCAGTATTCAAATTGTCTATAGTATCGGCGGAAATCGAGGCTGTGTCCGGTATTCAGCTCATAATGCGCAGCGAGCCGTTCTGTCACCAGTGCAGTGAGGATCATCGGCGAACAGATCACTTTAAATTTCTCATCAATTCCTTTCAGGTCGTAGTCAGCGATATCAACGACAACCAGCTTATCCGTAATCTTTTCACAGAAACGCTGTACCCTGTTGTCAAGTTCCCTGTATTCATCCACGCCTTTAAACAGGAACACCGGCACGTCCTTTTCCACCAGTTCCAGCGTGCCATGGAAGAAATCAGCCGACGTCACGGACTTCGTTCGTACCCATTGCATTTCTTCCAGGATGCACATAGAAAACAGGTAAGTTTCGCCCCACAGCGTTCCAGAACCGACAAAGATATTATACGGTTCTTTCGCATAATTCCTTGCAATTTCAGCAGCCTTCGGGTCGAATTCTTCCCTGATCCTGACGAGGTTTTCAAAAACGCATTCGATCTGGTCCGCAAATTCTTCATAATCAGGATATTCGCCCCTGTTGTAAAGAAGGCGCAGCGCCATCAAAAAATACATCACATAGGAATGTTCGCAGTCGCCGCATGGATTCGCAACGATGTAATCCAGTTCCTTTGCCAAGGCCGTTTCGTGATCCTTGGTGAATCCTGCAACTTCAATGCCCATTTCCCGGCACATCTTGACAGCAGCGAGAATTTCCTTCGTATTTCCCGATGCGGAAGCTGTCAATACCAATGAATCCTTCGTCAAAAAACGCTTATCCTTTTTGATGCATAATTCGGCTGCATTTTCCAGATAGATCGGAAGATCCGTATAATGCTTCATCACATGTACCACAGGATGCCATTCCGCCCATGTACCGCCGATCCCAATAATGACGATGTTATGATAGCCTCTCTCGGTAAGCGTATCTGCCATCTTTTCGATCTCAGGCCTCTTGCTGTAGGCAAGCCTGGCTTCTTCCATATACTTTTTTTCATCAAAATTTCGCATTGGCATGTCCCTCCTCAATCATGTTACGATTCTTTCCCCTATAGAATACCAATTTTTTGTTATTTTTCAATCGTTTTAAACAAAAAAAAAGCGAACCAATTATTATGATTCGCTATACCAATTTTACTTATTGATTTTTAATTCGCTACAAATATTAAAATTTCAACGATTGTATTCACTATACCAATTTGAAATTAATTTTCATGCCTGATTGTCAAACCGAAATTCAAACTTATCGCAGCGGGCATAGCTTTCCGTGTACTCCACGATCGTGCCATGTTCATCGTAGCCTGTAAATTCCAAATAATACACCGGGGCTTTACGCTGCAAATCAAGGCAGGTCCGCTCCCGCTCATTGATCTCAACGATTTGCAGCTTCTGACGAAATTTCCTTGGCATATGACCCTTCGAATCCATATAATCATACAACGACACCCTGCTGAAATCCAGCGCCTCGATTCCGGAAAACAAATCCGCCGGAAGATAACTGTATTCCACCGCAATCGGTTCGTCATTCCCATAGCGGATGCGATGCAGTACATAGACGCGTTCTCCCGCCGCAAGCCCTAGCTTATAACAAAAAAACCTGGCAGTGGTAACGCCCTTTGTCAGCACCTTGCCGGAAACCTTGACGCCGTAATTCTTCATGATGGCTGAAATCCCGGCATTTCCCAGCTCAGACAGGTAGCTGAGATCCATCTTATCGGCCGCCTTCTGCCGGACAAATGTCCCTGCACCCCTCCGCCTGGAAACATATCCTTTCTCGGACAGCCCATGAAGCACACGCCGCACCGCCCTTCTGGATATGCCGTACATAGTGGACAAACACCGTTCACCGGGGAGTTTTTCGCCCGGCAGGAAATCTCCTGATTCGATTTTTTCGATCATGATTGCCTGAAAGCGCAAGGCTTCCAAATTTTTCCCATTATTTGCTGAATCCCCGCCCGCTTGCACCTTCATGCTTTCACCTCATCACTGATAAACTGCACCTTATCCTTCAAAAGAATATCATCAAAATACTCGATCAGCCTGTCCTTCCTGTCATATACCAAGGCCTCATACCGCATAAGCGGTCTCGATACCTTTAAATGCAAAAGCTCCGACTCTAATCCGTTGGCGTATACCGCAGTTACCTTTCCCTCCGAACGGGCGATATAGATCTGGTGCTTCCGCCGCAAAGTTTCATAAATAGATTTATTATGTACATCGGATTCCGAAAGTCCAGGCGCGAGGTCACATCTGATATGTGTCCGTTCCAACCCCACAGGACTGCCGCTTGCATAGCGAAGGCGCATAATCCTGTATACCTGGCTGTCAACGACAAGCCCGGTCTTTTGCGCCATGCTTTCCGATACATAGACCTTTTCAAACGTGAGCAGCTTAACATAAGTTGGCTTCCCCATCTGCTCTATCACTACTTTTCTTGAATTATAGACATCCAGGTTAAAATCAATCCTCCTAGGCGCGACGAAATATCCAGCCCTTTCTTTGCTGACGATCAGCCCTTTATCCAGCATGATTTGCAAAGCGCTGCGCACCGTTCCCCGCTGCACGCCAAAGTGTTCCGCCAGCTTCCGCTCCGACGGCAGCCTGTCGCCTTCCACAAACTGTCCTATTTCGATCAGGTATTCCAATTCCTTAGAAAGAAGGATATCCAAGGTCAAAACATTCTTAGCCATAGCTTCACACACACCGCATCAGTACTGTGTCCCGAAGCCAAAGGCGCCCTCAACTTGGCAGGTTTTCGCAGAAAAATCCGCCGCATACGCAAACGCAGCCTGAATTTTTTCTGCCGTAAGCGCTTTTCCGCGTCCAAATCCAGCCCTCACGACAGCCACGACGAAAGCGGTGAAAAAGGAATCACCTGCACCCATCGTGTCCACAGGCTCGACCTTCTTGACCATGCCCTGGTATTCCTTGCCATCATACCACAACTTCTGCCCCTTGATGCCATCGGTAACCAGAACCATCTTCGTTCCCAGGGAAGCGGCCTTTTCCCGCACAGCCTGCTGCTGCCTGTCATCCATTTCCGCAGCCGAAAAAAGCGCGATATCGATATACGGGCATACCTTTTGCAAATAAGCATCGGTCCGATACTCTTCTTCCGAAGAAAAATCATACGTCTTCACTGCCGCCAGCTCCTTTAGCTTCGAGATCTCATCCTCCATCGCTGCATAACAGCCGCAGTGGATCACATCGAAATTCCGCAGATATGGAATATGCGCTTCCGTAAGCGTCAAAGGCTTCCAGGCAAACTCCCCGCGTTTACCGTAGTCGCAGCCGACAAATACCCGGTCTCCTTCCTCCAAGGTCACATCGCACCGTTCCGTAGCCAGTTTTTCCCGCAGTGGGGACGCTGAAAGATCCACGCCCAGCTTCCGCAGGGATTCATGGACAAGCCTTCCTTCCTTATCATCAGCAATCAGTCCCAGATAAGCCGCATCTTCTCCGCACTGCTTCGCATATACGGCGAAATTAACGGCATTCCCGCCAGGGAACATGATTCTTTTGTTGATATAACGATCGACCACGTTATCACCGATTCCTATGAATTTCATAATATGATTCCTTTCAACTGCTCAACTGCGCCTTTTGTCAGCGCTTTCACGATTACGCCGCATGAAACTTCGTCTCCCGCTTTATGATATCACAGGTATCGCTTTATTGGCAAGAAGCAACAGAAAACCCCAGGAATCGCCAAATGTCCATAAGGCAGGCGTTTTCCCAGGGCTGTCGTGCTTGTAATATCCTATTTTTAT
>CAJUEB010000160.1 GCA_910585135.1 uncultured Eubacteriales bacterium | reverse complement strand
AGGTCAGCGGGCAGAAGGATGGCAAGAAGGTCACTTACAAGGCAAACTGCCCGAAAATGAACGCGCCCGGCCCTAAGCTGAAAAAGATTTACGGGACGGCGCTGGTGTACGTGGCGCTGCCGCTTGCCATCGGGACGATGATGCTGGGCGAGGTGGACCTGCCTAAAGGGATCATCTTCTCGGACGAGCTTGATCCGGATGATTTCCTGAAGCGCATGATGGACACGGGCTACCCGTACAAGTGGAAGGAAAGCGTGTATTAAGGATAATAAGTTTACTTTACGAGCTGAGAGGGTAAATTGGGCAACAATATGGCAAGACGGTTACAAGACTAGAATTTGAAAAGTAGCATTTTATTTTGTTGCCTAATTTATCAATATCGCCTTGAAAAAAATGCTCTCAGTTAGAAGAAATAGATAAGCTAATGATGGATACCAATATTTATCCTAAAATGGGAAAGCCTGAATTGATATAAGTTTGTGATATTATGTTGTATATGAATATCGCAATAAATACAGTATAGTTTCAAAATATTATCAAATTTAGAGGGAGGTAATAATGGAGAGCAAAGACAGAGGATCAGATTTAAAGAAATTTGGTTATGAAGAATCATTAAACAGGGTTTTGAAATTGAAAAGCTTAGTGTTTTATGGATTTGCTTATATGATGCCGCTTACGATCTTTACATCGTATGGCATTGTACAGCAAATAACGCACGGGATGCTGGCGGTCGCATATGCGATTTGTACGATTGCCATGACCTTTACCGGGATAAGCTATATGCGTATGGTTAAGGTATATCCGGTAGCAGGCTCTGTGTATTCCTATGCGCAGAGGTCGATTAATCCCTATATTGGGTTTCTAGGCGGATGGGCAATCTTAATGGATTATCTGTTGATGCCGATTCTATGTTATGTGTGCGCTGCAATTTATTTGCAGACGTTGTTTTCGGGGCTTCCGACAGCCTTGATCGTGATCGTTTTGATCCTTGCCATGTCGGTGATCAGCTTTGTTGGTATTCAAATGACATCGATCGTCAATAACGTTATGGTCATTCTGCAATGTGTGTTTGTGGTGGCGCTCCTGATTTTTATATGCAGATGGTTATCCGGTGGAAATGGAGCGGGTACGTTTATTGACTTAGATGCGTTGTTTAATAGCAAGGAATTTGCGAAAAGCGATGTAGGCTGGGGTGCTTTGTTTACGGGTGCATCGGTACTGGCGATTTCGTTTCTGGGATTTGATGCGGTCACAACGGTGGCAGAAGAAGCGATTGAACCGGAGAAAAACGTTGGGCGTGCGATTTTAATCATATGTGTGGGTGCTGGCATCTTGTTTGTGATTCAATCGTATATGTATCAGCTGGCGTGGCCGGAAGGCTGGAATAGCTTTAAAGATGTTGATTCAGCAGCATTCGAATTAGTTGCAAGAGTTGCAGGAGATACGATGAGTTACATCTTTTCAGCAGCATATGTAGTGGGCTGCCTGGGTACTGCATTAGCTTCACAGACTTCTGCTACAAGGATTTTGTTTGGCATGGGCAGGGATGGCGTTTTGCCAAAAAAATTCTTTGCGCATGTTAATAAAAAATATCAGACCCCAACATATAATATCATTCTTATCGCAATCATCAGTTTGCCGGCGATGTTTGTAAGTCTTGATTTTATTATTTCCATTATAAACTTTGGCGCGTTGGCAGGGTTTGTTTTAGTAAATTTGTCCGTAATCGGATGTTATTTTATCAAGAAAAAGCAAAGGCGCGGCATTGGCAATAAAATCAGGTATTTAATTATTCCAGCAGTAGGAGCGGCTATTTGCGGTCTTGTTTGGATGAGTCTTGCCACAACATCTAAAATCTTGGGGTTCATATGGCTTGCAGTTGGAATTATTTATCTCGCTGCCACAACCGATTTTTTCAGGAAGTTGCCGCCTGATTTAAAGATGGAAGAGTAGCAATAAAGAATTGATTCATATAAGAGGAGGAGAAACATGACTTATAAAGTAGGAATTGATATAGGTGGAACATTTACGGATTTATATGCATATGACACGGAAACAGGAAAATCATTGTGTTTGAGTTCATCGTCAACGCCGGAAAATTACGCAAATGGTGTTTTGAATGTAATCGAAAAGGCAGGAATCAAGCATGAAGATATCGAATTGATTGTGCATGGGACGACAGTGGCGACGAATGCAGTAATCATGAAAACATACGAAAAGACGGCCTTTGTTACGACGAAAGGAATGCGGGATTTGATCGAGATCGGAAGATTCCATAGAAAGGTGTTATATGATCCTTATCAGCAAAAGCCCGAACCGATCACAAGCAGAGATAATCGCTTTACGGTACAGGAACGCATTGATAAAGATGGAAACATATTAGAGCCATTGAACGAGGATGATGTGCGGGCAGTCGCAAGAATTATCAGGGAAAGGGGTCTGTCGGCAGTATGCGTGGGATTTATGAATTCTTATGTGAATCATGTGCATGAAAAAAGAGCTGTAGAGATTTTGAAAGAAGAACTGCCATCAGCATACATCATTTCATCAGCGGAAATTTTGCCGAACATCGGCGCACTGGGGAGATTTACGACAGGAATTATTAATGCGGCGTTATATCATCTTGTCAGCAATTACATCGAAAATCTCGAAGAACGACTGCGGGCAAAGGGTTTTAGTGGAAAACTGCTTCTTGTGCAGTCAAACGGAGGAGCAATAACGGCGGAGCTTGTGAGGAGCAAACCGGAAACGCTGCTCATGTCAGGTCCTGCCGGAGGCGTCGTTGGTGCTCTTTCGATTGGAAAGGCATCGGGGCAGGAGGATATCATCACCTTCGACATGGGTGGGACGAGTACCGATATATCTATCATAGAAAACAGCAAGCCGTTTATGAGTACGGATTTTGAAATAGACTGGGATATGCCAGTGCCGATTCCGTTGATCGAAATTATATCGATCGGAGCAGGTGGCGGAAGTATTGCTTGGGTCGATTCTGGTGGTGTTCTGAAAGTCGGGCCGAAGAGTGCGGGGGCTTATCCAGGACCTGTGTGTTATGGATTGGGTGGAACAGAACCTACCGTGTGCGATGCTAATCTCGTCATGGGTTATCTTGACGCAGAGGAGTTTCTGGATGGCGATATGAAGCTCGATATTGAAGGCGCGAAGGAGAGCATAAGAAAACTTGGTGAGAAATTAGGCCTTGGCATGATGGAAACGGCGCAGGGAATTTTGGAAATCGTCAATGAAAATATGGCAAATGCCGTTAAGGAAGTGACGATTGGAAAGGGCAGGGATCCTAGGGATTTCTCGCTTTCGGCATTTGGCGGGGCAGGATCATTACATGCGGTAGCCTGTGCTGATAAGGTAGGCGTTCCGGTAGTGCTTGTACCACCTGAACCAGGTAATTTATGTGCGTTTGGAGACATAAACATGAATCTGCAAAATGAAGTAGAGCGGTTTTATTTTACCAAATTACATGAAATTGACCTCCAAGATATCAATGAACGTTTTGCTGAAATGGATCAAGACGGATTGGAACTGATGCGCTCCCAGAAAGTGGAAACAAACAGTGAGGCTGTTAAGCATGTTATATCAATGCGATATGTGGGACAGAGTTATGAACTTGAAATCGCATGCAGCGATCTTGTTATGACAACTGATACCGTTAAAAAACTAGCGGAGGATTTTCATGCCGAGCATAAAAAGATTTATTTCGTAAATGATCCAGATAGCGAGGTGGAGATTACAAAGCTACGGACTACGGTGATCGGTTATATCGCTGAAGAAATCAATATTCATAACCAAAGCGTAGAAGATAAAGAGGAGCGAGTGAAAACGGTAAAGGCTTGTTTTAATGGGGAAGAAATGGACACGCCTGTATACCAACGCGCATTTATTGAAGCGGAGCAGATGATAACAGGTCCTGCAATCGTCAGGGAAAAGAAGTCATCCACAATCATTCCTCCTGGCAAGAAGTGTATCGTTGATGCGAGCAGCAGAAGCTTGATAATTGAAAATTTATAATGATGAAAGGAGTTATACGATGAATAAAAAACTAGATCCAATCACTTTTGAAGTGGTAAGAAGCTCATTTGATTATATAACGAAAATGATGTCGCAGACCTTGCAGAAAATATCTTTTTCCCCGATCATGTACGATCAGGTCGATTTTTCAAATGCTTTGTTTGATGATCAGGCAAATTTAATTGGGCAGACGACGAATGTACCAGTACATCTGGCGGCGATGCACCACTGCGTAAATGCTGCGGTGAATGCATTTCAAAATGATTTTGATGAAGGCGATGTAGTTATTTTGAACGATCCTTACAGAGGCGGTACACATAATATGGATGTAACGTTTGTGACGCCAGTCTTTTGGGAAGGTAAGCTGATTGCCTATGCATGCAGCAGAGGGCATTGGCAGGATATGGGTGGAAAAGCAGCATCGTCGGAGTCTCCTACGGCTGTACATATTGCAGAAGAAGGACTTCGACTGCCACCGACAAAAATATTCATTAAAAATGAACCTGTAACATGGCTGATTGATATTATTCGAAACAACACGAGAGCGCCATATTTTATCGATGGCGATATCAGGGCGCATGTAGGCGCATTAAACACGGCGCAAAAGCATTTTTTCGAGCTTGTGGAAAAATACGGGGAAGAAACGGTGCGGGCATGTATGAAGGAAGCATTGGATTATACCGAAAGAAGGACGCGGGCAGCCATTAAGAAGCTGCCGAATGGCGTATATGAAGCGGAGGATTATATTGATGCGGATGGCGTGAATAATCATGCGATCTATGTGAGAGCTACGGTAACAATAGAGGATGAAGATATTACCGTGGATCTTACGGGAAGCAGTCCTACTGTAGACGGTCCTGTGAACTATCCTTTTGCGGGGACATGTTCAGGCGTCTATTTTGGTTTGAAATTCTTTCTTGATCCGGATGCGCCTCCAAACGCTGGTATGTATCGGCCAATCCACATTGTCGTTCCTGAAAATACCGTTTTTAATCCTCGCTGGCCT
>CAJUEB010000159.1 GCA_910585135.1 uncultured Eubacteriales bacterium | reverse complement strand
TATGATTGCTTATCACTTTCATTATACTGCTTTTTCAAGGATGATTCACTTTTTTTGTTCAAAACTTGGAAACTGGTGTAGCGTTTTTAACATTGCAGAAAATCATGGCACTTTTTCAAGGCTAAAATTTATTTTTGCCGTCATTTTGCACACTTATTATAAATGTCTGGACATCTGAGGATTTCATAATATGCTGGAATCGCCAAACATGCCCTGTCCAGGTTTACATTCTCCCCTGTAATTTCTTTATTACAGCTAAGGCGGTCTTCCTGCCGTCAAATATTGGGAAAGGAGGCTTTGACCATGGACGGATATCAATCCATCAAGATTGGTTTGGCAGGAATATGCGTGTGGGTGAGTATGCAGCTTGGCGGAATCGATCAATTACTCACGGTTTTAATCGCCCTTGCCTGCGCGGATTATGTGACTGGCGTAATGAATGCAATCGCAACCCGGACACCATCCAGCAAGATTGGTGCAAAAGGAATCTTCCGAAAGATCACAATGTTTATCATGGTAGCACTTTGCGTTCTTCTGGATCGGCAGTTCCTTGAATCTGGCAACACGCTCCGAACAACGATTCTCTTGTTTTATATCTCCAACGAAGGGATTTCCTTTTTAGAGAATGCTTCGCTGCTTGGGCTGCCAGTGCCACAGAAAATCCGTGACTTGCTGCTGCAGATCCACGATAAACACTAATTCCAGGCGGACAGCGGGGTTGAGGAATCCTCAATTCCGCTGTTTTTTTATAGCGCGTTTACATTCCGGAAAATAATTTCTCTTTTCCATCTGAGCACTCATCTGCCAAGTGGAAAAGAGGTTTTTATTTTGTTATACCATTTAGAACCTGTATTCATAAGCTGAAGTGGTGGATGGTCGGTAGATGGCGTGGTCAGGCGAAGACGATTTTCCGTAGGAATCCTGACGGATTTCAAGGAAAAGCGGCGCAGCATGACCGCGTCAGATGCCGTCCAGCCGCCGCTTTGGGCTTGTGAATACAGGTTCTTAATTACACGTGTTCAAGATAATGACACGACCGCCATGCTGGAGCTGATCGAGCAGTTTCAGCCGTTGCTTCGGAAATACGCGCGGCTGTTGAAAGCCGAAGATGCTTACGAAATCCTTGTTGTTGATTTTCTGGAAATGCTTCATAAGATCAATCTCAAGGATGCTTTTATGGAAGACGCAGCCCTGTTGCGCTATTTCAAAGTGTCTGTCCATCACAGCTACATACGACATTCCCGAAAATCCGTCAAAATTAGTACAAATGAGATTTGCCTGTCAGCATTGTCCGAAGTGCAGTTGTACGAGATCGAAGCGCGTTCTGCAACCTGCGACAAATATGACACGATCGGTCATACCCGGCTTCATGATGTTTTGTCAGATCATGAAATGAAGATTCTTCTGTTGACATGCACCCAAAATTTCCCAGCCGCTGAAATCGCAAGACAGCTTGGTGTAAGTCGGCAGAGCGTCAATCAAACCAAGCGCCGGGCGCTAAAAAAAGCCAGGCAATATTATGAACAGTTTTGCCACGAGTTGGCGACCGTTGCTCCAGAGGAATCTGCATTTTTACCGGATCATGCGCACAACGGCAAATGATTCCACGCGTTTTTTGCATTAAAAACCTACATTTTTTAAGCACTTGTTTGACAGGCAATATCATGTTATTCTTTTCCCGGAAGTAAAAGATAGTGGTTTTCGGAATTCACAACCATGATTGCCCTGTATTTCATTATCCAGACGCTATTTTGAAATGAAACGCAGCAAACGTCTGATGTCTGTTATGCGTTGTCCGCGCTGCTGGCTGCCAGTATAAAGGGGCTTCGGACAAACCGAAGCCCCCCTTTCTGTGCCTAAGCAATGCGTTTTTACCTCTAAAATAGACGTTTTTGCAGAGACTGTTGCCATCTCCTGAAACCTGTGCTATGCTGAAGGCAGAACAAAAGTCCGGCAGAAAACACGGTGTTACACTGGCAGCCTACAACTGCCGTTCAGATAAAATGCGTCGATCGACAGATACAAATGGCAGTCGACGATCCCGTTATATGAACCGGCATAGAACACAAATGGGCAGGCGTTGTTCATGAGCAGCGGCTCATATGCCTCGCATTCGCTTTCATAAAGCGGCGCATAGGTTGCCTGCTGCCGCTTCAATTCATCCTGCGCTTCCACATCGATCGCAATCTTGGTGGTGGAGGTCTTTGAACCGCCAACCGGCGTGCTGGAAATCACAAAGGCATCATTATTTGCGGTATAGTTGAAAACCTTGTTTTCCCTGGCGCATTTGCGGGCGAGGTCAAGATTCTCTTTCGGCTGCCCTGTCCGTTTGCTACTGTTCCAGCCCTTCCCATCTCCGCGCTGCGGGGTGAAGAAATGTCCACTTTGCAGATAAATGGTATTGAAAATGTTCGTGCGGTTGGCAACAATGCCAAGGTTTTGATTGATCGAGTAGTAGGTGGAATTGTATCCGAGATACGGGGCCCAGATGAACTCCTTATAAATCTTGGAATTGGGATCGTTGCGAATGGTATACGCCAGATCGTTCATCAGCTTTACAATAGCGTTTGAAACCGGCGGACTCGCAGAAACCGTGCCAAAGACGCGTTCATTCGTGAAGTAGAAGCCCTTCAGCCGCCCGGTACCGCCATATTTGTTGTTCATTCCGATAACAAAGGCTTTCCGAGCGGTATAATGGCTGCTATTGTACTGGTACACGTCGCTCGCATCGATAACGGGGATGCCGATGTAATACGGCTTGCCGTCAGGCAGCTGCTTGATTTGAGCGTCCAACGCTTCCGTATATGCTTTGAAGTTTTCCTGATAGACGCTGTACGTTCCGGTCGGGGTCAGGACATATCCGGTTACCTCTTGCATCTGCTTGAATTCCGTCAATGAGATCTGTTTGTAGTCCTCAGAAGACGATACTTTGCCTGTCGGGACAAACAGCAGTCTGGTTGGGGGTCTTTCCATAATGGTTTCCTCCAATTTTTCTTTTTTACGGCCGCACCTTTAAAAAAGAAATGGAGGAACGCTATGTAAACGCGTTTGAAAAAGTTTTAAAACATTCGGGAGGATACGGTAATGAAAAAACAAATCTTATGCGTCGGCATGGCGGTACTGCTGATGACCGGCACCGTCTTTGCATCCGACCGTTCGAGTACCAGCGAAGCAGGCGCAGAGACGGTATCTCCAATCAATGGCGCCGAGAAACGCACCATGCAAAAGGAATATCCGAACTTCCGGATCGACTCCATCCTGATTCAGGGGATTCCGGCATCCAGCAGGGGCAGCGATCTCGAAGTGATCAATCGCCAGACTGGGGACGCATTGCTTCGCGTCCCGTGGCAGGAAAGCAATGCAGATACGATATCCGTTCATTCTTTCTATCCAATCGATGATGAACCCCTTCTCTGGGCAAGCACTTTTATCGGCACTGCGCTGGCAGAATACCACCTTTTGAAGCTGGACGGCAGCATGGAAAAGGTTGACGCCGATTTTCAAATCATTGCGCAGGATGCCCGCGGCCGATTTTTAGTGCAAAAGGATAAGATCCCCTCACGCAGTGGGGAATACATCCCGGCGGAGACTTTTCGCTGGCTTTT
Source organism: uncultured Eubacteriales bacterium (assembly GCA_910585135.1). GTDB lineage: Bacteria > Bacillota > Clostridia > Peptostreptococcales > Anaerovoracaceae > Lentihominibacter. The sequence continues at coordinate 1,451 of CAJUEB010000159.1, read as the reverse complement.
CGGGATCGTTGACCGCGATTTACAAACGGTACTTTTACCTTTTGAGTACGACGAAGATCCTAAAATCGATATTGGAAACAAAGTTTATTCCTGGGTCCCGCACTGGAATGATGGGTATATGATCCTGAAAAAAGACGGAAAGTGCGGCGTAATTGATTTCAATCTGAACGAGGTCATACCATTCCAGTACGATGAGCTAAGCGACGGGACATATCATACCGCACGGTATACGAAAGGGAAAGAACATGGCGTACTCTTTCTGGACAGCGGCAAAGAAATCCCCAACTGCCTTTTCCCTGCCGATACACCGCATACGGTAACGGTGCAGTCCCTTGATGAAAGCACTTATTATTTATATAATCGGTATGGGGAACTGCTTTATCAGAGTGAAGAACACATCTTCGTAAGTTCGGAGCCATCAGTCGAAGTGGGGCTTGCAGGATCGCAAATTCCTGCTGTTGCCAACATAAGCGCCTGGGCTGAGGCCGAAGTAAATGCGGCTCGTACTGTCAGACTGATCCCGGCTGATGTGGATTGGCTGTATATAAAGCCTGCTTCGCGGCGCGATTTCTGCAAACTGATCATGCAAATGCTGGAAACAGAACGGCCATCCGTCATTCGCAAATCGCGCGTGCCTTCACAGGAACGCTTTTGGGATGTATCCAGCCATAGTTCCTATGACGAGACCTCAATCGCGGATGCTGCGGAAACCGGTATTATATCCGGTTTCCCGGATGGCAGCTTTCATCCCTATGCCCAGCTCACCCGTCAGGACGCGGCGGTGATGATCGCGAAAGCCGCCGACCTGCTTGGCATCACACCGAATGCGCTCCCCCTTGCATTCAGCGATTTTGAGCAGACCGGTGAATATGCAAAACCGGCTGTTCAGGCAGTCGCCGCATTGCAGGCTCCGAACGGTACCCCGGTAATGGGCGGCGGTTCGTCCGGAAGGTTTGACCCGCAGGGGACATATACCATTGAACAGGCAATTGCAGCGATTTACCGGCTGTATCTTGCTGTAAAATCATAAATCAAAATGGAGGTATCTCAAATGAATAACTTATGGAAAAGACTGCTTTCCGGTTTCTATCTGGTGCTGCTGCTGTTCTGTTCAGCGAACGCATCGAATACGGACTTTGTCATTGAAAACGGTATCCTGACGGAATACCATGGTCCGGGCGGCGCGGTTGTGATCCCGGACGGGGTAACGCAGCTGCAGGACACTTTTCGCTATAATGATACGATCACCAGCGTCATACTCCCGAAAGGACTTACCGAAATCTCAAGTGCAGCCTTTGAGCGGTGCAAAAACCTTTCTTCCGTCACACTGCCGGAGGGACTGCTTGAAATTGGAGCTCTCGCGTTTATGGACTGCGAAAAACTGGAATCCATTGATATTCCGGATTCCGTACAGGTGATTGACAGTGGAGCGTTTGCCAGATGCAGTTCTT
>CAJUEB010000158.1 GCA_910585135.1 uncultured Eubacteriales bacterium | reverse complement strand
CTTTATCTTCTTATGCTTGCCCGGCTTGTCCTTGCTCTTGTACATTTCGGCGGCGACAGCTTTATATAAGATTTCATTGATCAAGCTGCTTTTGCCCGAACCAGAAACTCCGGTAACGCAAACCATCTTGCCAAGGGGGATCTTAACGTCTATATTTTTCAGGTTGTTTTCTGCCGCCCCTTTGATCTCCAGGAACTTGCCATTACCCTCGCGCCTTTTTTCAGGAACGGCGATTTTTTTCTTGCCGCTTAAATACTGTCCGGTAATGGACTGCGGGCAATTTTTGATATCCTCCACCGTTCCTTGCACGATCAGCTCGCCGCCATTGATCCCGGCCGCCGGACCGATATCGACGATGTGATCTGCGGCATACATCGTATCCTCATCATGCTCTACCACGATCAGGGTATTGCCGATATCCGTCAGACGCCGCAGCGCTTCCAGCAATTTCTCATTGTCTTTTTGATGCAAGCCAATGCTCGGTTCATCAAGGATGTAAAGCACACCCACAAGGCCAGAACCGATCTGTGTCGCCAGTCTGATGCGTTGGGATTCACCGCCGGAAAGCGTTGCCGATGCCCTGGATAAGGTCAGGTAATCCAGCCCTACGTTTGCCAAAAAACGCAGACGCCCTTTAATCTCCTTAATGATCTCCTCGGCAATTTTCCGATGCGTAGCGGAAAGCTGCATCTGATCGACGAATTCGATCGCTTCCGCCACGGACAAGTCACAGAATTCCATGATATTCTTGCCGCCAACCGTAACGGCCAGAAGCTCCGGCTTCAACTTGTTTCCGTGACATTCCGGGCAGGGCTTAATCCGCATGTATTTTTCCATTTTTTCCTTGATCCACTCAGATCCGGTTTCCCGGTATCTGCGCTCCAGGTTGTTGATCACGCCTTCAAAAGCATGGTTTCTGTTCTGCGTGTCACCGTTACGGTTGGTATAAACATATTGCAGTTTTTCATCTCCCGTTCCGTATAAAAGAACATCCTTGAACTTTTTCGGAAGATCTTTGTATGGCGTATCGAGATCAGCGTCATACTTATCCGCCAAAGCTTTGATCACCTGCCAGTAAAAGCTGGTGAATTCCATGGTAGAAAATACATTGCTAAGGCATTTTTCATTGATGCTCTTATCCTGATCCGGAATAATCAGATCAGGATCGATGCGCTGTATGAAGCCCAGCCCATTACATGCGGGACATGCGCCCAGGGGGTTATTGAAAGAAAACATTCTCGGTTCAAGTTCTTCGATGCTGACGCCATGGTCAGGACATGCCAGGCTCGTGCTGTAGGTTTTTTCCTCCACGAATCCGTCCTTATCGACGATGACCTGCACCAATCCCTCTCCATGGCTGATGGCAAGCTCACATGCTTCCGAAAGCCTGCCCTGCATCCCATCCCTGACTTTGATCCTGTCCACCACGATTTCAATCGTATGCTTAAAGGTCTTTTCCAACTTGATTTCATCCTCGGCAAGAACCTTCATCTCCCCATCGATCCGCGCCCTGGTGAAGCCCTCCTTCTGAATCCGCTCCAGAATTTTCTCATGCTGGCCTTTTCTCTGCCTGATCACCGGCGCTAAAACCGTCAGCTTCGCGCCTTCTCCCTCTGCCATCAAAAGCTCCGTGATCTGGTCGATGGACTGGCTGGTGATTTCCCTGCCGCAAACCGGGCAATGGGGAATCCCGATGCGGGCGTACATCAGCCGCAGATAATCATATATTTCCGTAACCGTCCCGACCGTGGAACGCGGATTTTTATTCGTGGTCTTCTGGTCGATGGAGATTGCCGGGGAAAGTCCCTCGATGTACTCCACGTTAGGCTTTTCCATCTGCCCCAAAAACTGCCGCGCATAGGAGGACAGGCTTTCCATATACTTTCTCTGTCCTTCCGCATAGATGGTATCAAAGGCGAGGGAAGATTTTCCCGAACCGGAAAGCCCAGTCAGCACCACCAGTTTATCCCGCGGAATGGTGACGTCAATGCCCTTTAGGTTGTTTTCCTTCGCCCCTTTTATTACGATGTCCTTTACCATTTCATTTTCCCTTCCTGTCTGCCATAGCTTGCCTTTCTGCCCCGCTTTTGCGGTCTGTCATGGCTTTCTGTCCTATTTATTCTTGCTTGCCGTCGCTTTCACGGTCTGCACGGCGGCATTCCTGCTGCTCCTGCTTTGCTGCCATCTCCCCTCGGTTCTTGCAAAAGGCAGCCTTGCAAAAATTGCGCTTTTTGCTAGATTCTAGCTTTATATTCAAATATCATATCGCGAAGCTGCGCGGCGCGCTCGAATTGCAGATCCGATGCGGCCTGCTTCATTTCCTTTTCCAGCTTCTTCACGTAATCGGTCAGTTCTTTCTTGGTCAGTTCAAGCGGACTCTTGCCTTCGTAGCCTGCTACATCCTCCGCTACCTTGGTCGCCTCGATCACGCTCCTGACCGCCTTTTTCACGCTCTGCGGCGTAATCCCGTTGGCTTTATTATATGCGTCTTGTATCTTGCGTCTTCTCTCCGTCTCATCCATGGCCGCCCGCATTGCTGGGCTGATGCCATCACAGTACATGATGACTCTGCTGTCCGCATTCCTGGCTGCCCTTCCTATGGTCTGGATCAGCGAGGTTTCGGTTCGCAGGAAACCTTCCTTATCGGCATCCAAAATCGCCACCAGGGAAACCTCTGGAATGTCCAAGCCTTCCCGAAGCAAGTTGATTCCCACCAGCACATCGAATACGCCAAGACGCAGATCGCGCAGTATTTCCATCCGTTCAAGGGTCTCGATTTCCGAATGGAGATACCGCACTTTAATGCCCACGTTTTTCAAATAGTCAGTAAGGCTTTCCGCCATTTTCTTGGTGAGCGTGGTGACAAGGACTCGTTCGTTTCTATCCGTAACCTTGTTGATTTCGCCGATCAGGTGATCCATCTGCCCTTCCGAACTATGTGTCTGGATGATCGGGTCGAGAAGGCCTGTCGGCCTGATGATCTGCTCCGCCGAAACACCGCCGCTCTGCTCCCGTTCGTATGGCGCAGGCGTTGCGCTGACATAAACGATCTGATGCACCAGTTGATTGAATTCCTCAAACTTCAGCGGCCTGTTGTCCAAAGCCGAAGGCAGCCTGAACCCGTAATCCACCAGGGACTGTTTTCTGGAACGGTCTCCCGCATACATCGCCCGAAGCTGCGGCAGCATGACATGGGACTCGTCTATAATGATGAGAAAATCATCGGGAATGTAGTCGATGAGCGTATACGGCCGGCTGCCCGGCTCTAATCCCGTAATATGGCGGGAATAGTTCTCGATTCCCTTGCAGCTTCCGATTTCCCGCAGCATTTCTATGTCATAACGGGTTCTCTGTTCGATCCGCTGCGCTTCGATGAGCTTGCCTCTGTCGCGAAACCATTGCACCCGTTCTTGCAGTTCTTCATTGATGGTTACAGCCGCCCGCTCTATATTCTCCTTGCTGGTGACATAATGGGATGCCGGATAGATGGCGACGTGGTTTCTGATGCCGACGATTTCCCCCGTCACCGGGTTGATTTCCTTGATCGTCTCGATTTCATCCCCAAACAGCTCGATCCTGACTGCGTTTTCCGCGCCTGCCGGGTGAATATCTATCGTATCCCCTCGTACCCGGAAGTTTCCCCGTTCCAAAACCATGTCGTTTCTCGTATACTGGATGTCCACCAGCTTGCGTAAGATCTCCTGCCTGTCCTTTTCCATGCCGGGGCGCAGGGATATCACCTGGTTTTCATAGTCGATCGGGCTTCCCAATCCATAGATGCAGGAAACGCTGGCGACGATGATCACGTCCTTGCGCTCGGAAAGCGCCGCCGTTGCCGAGTGCCTCAGCTTTTCGATCTCGTCGTTGATATCCGAATCTTTTTCGATATAGGTATCGGTGGACGCCACGTAAGCTTCCGGCTGGTAATAGTCGTAGTAGGACACAAAATACTCTACTGCATTCTCAGGGAAGAACTCCTTGAATTCGCCGTGAAGCTGCGCGGCCAGCGTCTTGTTGTGGGAAATCACCAGCGTCGGCTTCTGCACTTTTTCGATGATCTTTGCCATGGTGAAGGTCTTGCCCGAGCCGGTAACGCCCATCAGCGTCTGCGAACGCTTTCCTTGCAATATGCCGCCCGCGATCTTCTCAATGGCCTGCGGCTGGTCGCCCATCGGCGCAAAATCGGATACAACTTTGAATTGAGGCATGATCCTCGCACTCCTTTCCATCTGTCAAATCTATCAGTCAAAATACACAAAACTGTGCATTTTCCTTTCCTACTCATAACAAACCTTGAATTGTATTAAAAAAGTGGCTTTGTGAAAACTCAGCCACCTCAGTATACCATAACCATCGCAAATATGCAAACAAACGTTCTGATTCTTTTCCTGTGAATGTATCAATATGCGTGAAACCATTGAAAAAAAGGCCGATAAGCCTCTTGATAAATTAGTTCTGAAAAATGTGCTTCTCAAATCATGCCATCTGATATCAATCAGCCCGCACCTTTTCTATCATTTCTTCTATCACCGATATTTTTTACTAATTTCATTGCTATCCTCCTTAAGAACCGTTACATTATTTTAACATTGCATTTATAGGAGCTGTACTAAATATATCAGCAGCCTGAATGTATCTTCGTCTTTAGAAAAATTTTTTATATAGGTAAGATACTTATTTAATATTCTATCCGAAAACTTTTTGGAAAAAGCATCTAATGATGCATGTGTTTTATATCCAGAAGACTTTACTTCTATATGATTGATTTTCGCTGTATATCGCAGGAGTCCTTGAAAACAACAGGTTTCAGCTACACATTATCCCTAATCAACAGAAAATATAAAACGACCATCCTTTATACGCTTATGGAATTCGGGGTGGTCCGTTTCAATAAAATGAAAAAATATACCAACGAAATCTCCTATTTCAGCTCCGGAAACCTAGTAGTTATATACTGAAACAGGATTTCCTGAATCTGTTGGTCGGTAAAATGCGTGGTGTCCAGCACAAAATCGTAGCCACGCAAATCCATCCACTTCTTCCCCGTAAAGGTATTGAAATATCTGGC
>CAJUEB010000157.1 GCA_910585135.1 uncultured Eubacteriales bacterium | reverse complement strand
CGCCGGAAATGGAGGATGTATTTTTGGAGGTTTTGGCGTGCTGCGATACGCTCGACAAGGATGTGCTTTTCGTGCTGTCTCCGTATGTAATGAAGGATGGGCAGGCGGAAATGTTTAATACTGCGAAAGAAATGGCGGTGCAGCGGGGGTATCCTGTATTGGATTTTAATCAGAAGGAAATAACCGATGCTATGGGTCTTGACTGGAAGCGCGATTTTTATAACAGCAAGCATGTCAATTATATCGGTGCAGAAAAGTATACAGCATATCTTACCAATTATTTAATGGAAAACTATGATCTGCCTGACAGACGGGGCGATAAAGCTTATGTAAGCTGGGATGAGGCCTATGAAACATATCTTGATTTTGTTTCACAGGAGCTTATTTTTGATGAAAGCTGATAAATACAGCGGGGATGCATGAAAAATCGGCGCATCGGTGAAGCAGGACAAATGTTAAAACGTTAGGCAGGGCATCGCCATAGGCAAATGGAATATCATGAAGAATCGGCGAAATATCATAGGAGTTATGGAAAATTGTGGAATGTAAAGGAGGTTACATTGATGGACAATCAGGAAAAGCAAAAAAACAAAAAAGGGAAGGTAATTGCCATCGTAGTGGTGGTTTTGGTAGTTATAATCGCTGTCTTCTGCTGGTTTAGCGGGCTTGTAGGCGGAATCAGCGAAGCGGAAGCGAAGGAAATCGCTTATAACCAGGTTCCTGGCGCAGCACAGTCTGACAAGGCTATCGTGGCAAAGGAATTTGATGATTTCAGGATGGTATACGAAATACAGTTTAATCATGAAAATGTTTTTTACGAATTTCAAATCGCCGCGAGAAACGGGAAAATCATTGAACAGGATACGGACGGCGTGACGACGAATCCGCAGGGAAATCAAGATCAGAGCCAGTCAGGCGCAGGGGATGCGCAGCAGGACGCGCAGGCTGCGCAAAGCGATATCGGGATAGAGGCTGCGAAGGAAATCGCGCTATCGCAGGTTTCCGGGGCGTCTGCAAGCGATATCACAAAAGCTAAGGCTGACAGCGAACATGGGAAGCTGGTTTATGAAATTGAAATTCAGTATGACGGACAGGAATATGATTTCGATATTGACGCAGCTACAGGAAATATCGTGGGAAGCAGCCAAGAATCCGTGCTTCATTAATGCCCGTGTGTGGTAATTAGTGGATATTAAGCATGGAAAATATTGGAGTGTCCAGGAGCCAGGATATCATGAACGCATGATTGATACGGCTTTGCCGCAGGGAAGCGTTTATTGAATCATGCGCAGGCAAGCTTGCATGGTATAATATAAGTGAAATAAGATGAAAACCGTACGAAACGTCAAAAATAACATGATAGAAGTCACGACAGAGCTGATTGAAGCCTTTGATGGGGACACGAAAAAGATTACCGCTCGCATGATTGCTGAGAAAGCCGATGTAGCGCTGGGGCTGATCAATTACCATTTTGGCAACAAGGAGAACCTCATTACAATTTGTGTTCAGAGAGTGATTGGCAAGGCCATCATCGGGGCGAGTACCCAAAAGCCTTATGATACGGAAATTGAGCGGATGACGGCTTGGGCGGTCTATGTGTTCGACTTTCTTTTCGAGTATCCTGCCATCGCCCGCCTTTCCATACTGGGCGAATTTCAAAGCTATGATACGGAAAAAAATCCGGCATATTTGCAGCGGGGGTTCTTGTTTGCCTTGACCAAAAATATCGCAGACAAGGATAAGCCTATGGCCTCTTTCGTCTTAACGGCCGCCATGCAGGCTGCTTTTTTGCGAAGCGATATGGTGAACGAATTGCTGGGGTATGATTTGACGGAAAAAGAGAGCCGGGATGCTTATGTGAGGGAGCTGGTAAAGATCGTGTTTGGTTCGTAGGCGTGTTTTGCCCATAAAAAATTTTAAAAATTTCCCCCTTTCTTTCTCGCAGCGCCTGTGCTATGATAAGCGAGGATGGATGGTATTCGATATCGAAACTATACCGAGGAGGGATACAATTGAATATAGGATTTATCGGAGCAGGAAAGGTAGGCTGCACGCTGGGGAAATACTTTTCGCAGGATTCCGAAACCGTGATAAAAGGCTATTATAGCCGCAGCACGGCAGGGGATGCAGCGCGCTTTACAGGTTCGAAATGCTATGAAAGCATGAAAGACCTCGTGGAGGATTGCGATATTATCTTTCTTACTGTTCCCGACGGAAGTATTCAGGATACCTGGAAACGGATCAGAGAATACGAAATAAGAGGAAAGACCATATGTCATTGCAGTGGTGCGATGTCCTCCCAGGATGCATTTTCCGGCATCGAAGAAGCAGAAGCCTTCGGATATTCAGTCCATCCGCTGTTCGCCGTAAGCGATAAATATCACGCTTACAGGGAACTGCCGGGTGTTTTTTTTACGCTGGAGGGCATGGAAAGCGCAGGCGCGCGCGAAATTCAGAGGATTCTATCTGGGCTGGGAAATCCGTACCGCATTATAGCGGGAAAGGATAAAATCACTTATCATTGCGCAGCGGCAATGGCGAGCAATTTGGTTTGCGGGCTGATCGATCAAAGCATCGCGCTGATGGAGCGGTGTGGCTTTACAGAAGAGGAAGCAATCGGCGCATTAGCCCCAATTTTGACCGGAAATATGTCGCACATTGCAGAAAAAGGACCTGCGGCGAGCTTGACAGGTCCGATCGAACGAAATGATATCGAGACTGTCAGCAAGCATCTTGATTGCCTTGCGGATGATTCCGAACGGATGCTTTACAGCCTTCTGAGCAGCAGGCTGATACAAATAGCACAGGCGAGGCATCCTAAGAGAGATTATAGCGGGATGTCAGAACTCATAGGAAAGGGAGAAATACGATGAAAAAAACAGTTACGAGCTTACTGGAAATGAAGAAAAAGGGCGAAAAGATTTCAATGCTTACATGCTACGATTATTCGACTGCAAAGCTGATGGATGCGGCGGGCATCGATATGCTTTTGGTGGGGGATTCTTTAGGCAACACGATGCTGGGATATTCCGATACGCTGGCAGTTACGGTGGACGACATGATTCATCACGGTGCTGCTGTTGTCAGGGGTGCAAAGAATTGCCATGTTGTAATGGATATGCCATTTATGTCTTATCAGGCTTCCGTTTATGATGCGGTGGTCAATGCGGGCAGGCTGATTAAGGAAACCGGCGGTAATTCGGTTAAGCTGGAAGGTGGCGCGGCGGTCAAGGAGCAGATTAAAGCGATCGTGGATGCGGGAATTCCAGTCGTGGCACATGTGGGAATGACGCCGCAGTCGGTGAATGCCTTTGGCGGTTTTAAGGTGCAGGGTAAAAATCAGGAAACCGCGATGCGTGTGTTGCAGGATGCTTATGATGTACAGGAAGCCGGCGCTTTTGCAGTCGTGTTGGAATGTGTTCCTGCGGGACTGGCAGAGTTAATTAGCAAAGAACTTAGGATTCCAACGATTGGAATCGGTGCCGGTAGTGCATGCGATGGACAAGTTCTGGTATGGCAGGACATGCTGGGGCTGTTTGATGACTATGTTCCTAAGTTTGTGAAGCGTTTTGCGGAAGGCGGCGAAATGATGATACGGGCGTTTAAGGACTACGATAAAGAAGTCAAGGAAGGCGTATATCCGACAGAGAAACACAGCTATAAGATGGACGAGGAAGTGCTGGAGAGGCTAAAGGCCAAAATTTCTGATTGAGCAATCAATCGGGGATAGGATGGCTGGCCGAGAACGTAATCGTTGATGCGCGGCTGCTCGCCGAAAGGATACGGCGGGGCGATCGCGCCCTGGATGACGGGCTGGCGGGCGAGTGCGGGTGGCGGCACTGCGTGAGTGATGACATAGTGGCTGAGTGTGGCTGTCCGCCTGCGAGAAGGTAGCTGTTGATATGCGTGATCGCGCGATAGGGCGGCTGATAAAAAGAAACGGAATGGAAGGAATCTCAGATGATTATAGCGGAAACGGTAAATGAAGTACGGGCGCAGGTAAAGCGGTGGAAAAAACAGGGTCTTACGGTGGGGCTTGTTCCCACCATGGGCGCCCTTCATGAGGGGCATGCGTCTTTGGTTTGCGCTGCGGGGCGGCAATGTGACCGGGTCGTGGCTTCCGTGTTCGTTAATCCGACCCAGTTTGCAGCGGGAGAGGATTTAGAAAGCTATCCGCGTGATTTCGCGCGGGATTGCAGGATCTTGGAGGAGCAAGGCTGCGATATGGTCTTTCATCCCGCTGTTACGGAGATGTATCCTGCGGGATTTGCGACGTATGTCGATATCGAATCGGATATGACTAAACAGCTTTGTGGAAAAAGCCGCAGTACGCATTTCAAGGGCGTTTGCACGGTGGTTAGCAAGCTGTTTCTGATCGTGGTGCCTGATAAAGCATTTTTTGGTGAAAAGGATGCGCAGCAGTTGGCAATCATCAGGAAAATGGTGCGGGATATGGCATTTGATCTTGAAGTGGTCGGATGTCCGACTGTCCGGGAAGCGGATGGTCTTGCAAAATCCAGCCGCAATGCGTATTTGGACGAAACGGAGCGCAAGGCGGCCGGGGTTTTGTATCGGGCGATTAAGGCTGCGCAGCAGATTATCGCTGGCGCGGCTGGGGTTTTTTCTGTGGCAGAGGCGGCTAGAACGGCGGTGAATAGGGAGGTAGCTGGCGCGGCTGGGACAGTAGCGAACAGGGATTTGGATGTGGCAAGCACAAAAACCACCGTGCCAGCAGAGCCGATTTTAAGTACGATGTACCGCGTGATCGGTGCAGAGCCGCTGGCGCAGATTGAATATATCGATGCAGTTGACGGGGAAACCTTGATGCCAGTAGAGCACCTGAAAAATGGGGATTTGGTTGCCTTGGCTGTGCAGATCGGCAAAACGCGGCTGATTGATAATTTCAGGGTTTCGTTGTAAAAGATTTGCCGATACGGATGAAAACGCCAAATGATAATTTTAAAAATACGCTAAAGTCTACTATGCTTCTCTGTAAAAGGAGTTTTGTCAAGTCATGCGATATACTTTTTTAAGTTTGCTTTTTCTTGACATATTGCTAGTTCAGTGG
>CAJUEB010000156.1 GCA_910585135.1 uncultured Eubacteriales bacterium | reverse complement strand
TAATAGCCCCTTGTAGGGGCAGAGCAAACCGCCGGCTGAGCCGGCGGTCATGATTGTGATTAAAAAGAGCTGTCAATTTTGCGGGCAGCTCTTTTTCGATTGCGTGATTTCGTTTCAAGATCGCTCTTTTTTTCAAGATCACTTTATTTCCAAATCGCTATTCCTTGTCTTTCAAACCTAACGCTTTGATAACATCCTTGTGATCCTTTGCAGGGAAGGCAACGATGAATTCATTGTGGAGATTGTCTTCATCATAGCTGGTGTACCATCCATAGACGAGGCGTTCGAAGCTTTCGATCACATATCCGTCTTGGTTGTGATCCGTCGTGTCATATGGATCTGCCAGAATTAAAACATCGTCCTGTGTTGCTTCCGGCGTCCCCATATCATCATATCCGACGATGACCTGCCAGTGGCCGCCCCATTCATCCCAGCCGATCATGATCGGGATATCGTTTTCCAAAAGATAAGGAATCAAGCCATACCAGTCTTCCATCGTTCCTGCCTGCAAGCAGTAATCGCCGATATAGGACTCTTCGCCCTCTGGATCATCCAGATCCTTGTTGGTGAACCAAACCCAATCCTGTTTATGCTTATCGTTCATGTAGGTGAAAACATCCTCCATATCAGAAAGCAGCGTACCAGGATAATCCTTTTCCTTTCTCTGGGTGGCGAGGCTGATTTCCGTCTCATCTTCGAGCATACCGTACCAGTTCATAACCATGGCCGCAGAAGCCAGGCCGCAGGACCACTCGGTTGACTGTTGTAATGTCTGGAAATGAGTCAGGACCTTTAACGTATCGGTGTTTTCCATGTTATAGAAATCGAAGTTCTTGTAGTAAGGCGAGTTATTATGGTCGCCGGAACGCTCATAACCAGCCGTAGCAGCGCCCGCTAGACCATTTTCTCCTAAATCCTCCGTATCAGGATAGTACTTCTGAAGATCCTCGGCGGTTTTTCCATATGGCAGCTTATTTTCGTCGGTAAATACCCCTGCATTGTCATCATCGTCTTTTATGCCCTCGCCCATGACAGGCTCATAAGACCAGCCTTCCGCAGGTGCAGCCGTGATGAATTTCGTGCCTGTAACGCCGGAATAAGGAGACGTGCATACACCATTTGCCACGCGTTCATATGACTCGACGGCATAGCCGTTGTTATCATGGTCGGTGGTGTCATAAGGATCCATCATGATCAGGACATCATCCAGGGTATCTTCTGTTCCCATGTTATCGTATCCAATGATCGTCTGATAGTGCCATCCATAGGAATTCCAGCCGACGATTACAGGATGACCGGCTTTCAGCTCATTTTGCAGCCATTCGTGGTCAAAGAGCAGGTCAGCATTCTTTTTCTGGTCGGATGAAGTGATTTCCCACTCGCCCGTAATTCCTAACTTCGTAAGCTGCTTGAAGACCTTTTCCATCTCGCTGATTTCCGTGCCGCGGGCAAAGCCGTCGTTTTCTGACGAACCTCGCAGTGCCGCCAGATCCAGGTCATTCAGCCCATCCCTGACACCGTACCATTCTAAGACGGTGGCGATGGACGCTAGGCCGCAAGTCCATCCTGTCGTTTGCAAATAGGTCTTGTAGCCTGTCAGCATCGTCAGGGTATCGCTTGAAGTCGCATTGTAGTAATCATTGTCAGTCCAGTATGTGCTGGTTTGTTGGTTGGAAAAATCGGTCGTTCCGCTGTAGTCTCCCAGCTTAAATCCGGCAAGGATGCGCTCTCCCATCGGAATCCTGTATTCGGCGGAATATATCGCCTGTCCCAGTGCATCATCCACAGCCGGATCGGATTCAGCTCCCGCGCCTTCGATCCAGGAAGCGTTTTCATCCCAGTATTCGGACTTTGCTTCGTAAGGTACGATTTCTACCTTTTTGGCAACGCCATTATCATCCTTTTTGGACAGTTTTGTAAAATTGCCCACGACGGTTTCTTCCGAAAGCTCGCTTGCTTCGAATTTTTCGGTTTCTGCATTCCACATCACAACCTCGGCTTCTTCGCTGATCGGCGTGTTATTGATTAAGCCATCGCTATATTCGCCGGTGAGGATGAAATGCTCGGGCGCTGTCGTATCGACTGCCGCTTTTTCGGTGTCTTTCCCGCCGCATCCGCTGAGCGTGAATGTCAGTACCATCGCAAGGGACAGTGCTAGCGCCAAAAGTTTTTTCATTTTTATGACCCTCCTTCTCGCATTATGTTTGATAATCGTTCCTGTAGGGCTTGCATGATATCAGATGCGAAAACCCTTGTATCCTATTATATCGCAAAATGCACTCGATTTCAATCAAAGTGTCACTTTATTCAGAAAATTACATATAGCATTGCATATGGCGTTGAGGTGAGGTGCTTAGCGTTAGGGTTTGTGGACTAGGGCATGAGCTGCCTGAGAATTGGAAATTTATTCAAAATGTGATTGTTTGAGTAGCAGTTGCGGATTTTTTGTCAGGTGCTACTTTGTTTTCAATGCTTCTGGCGATTGGACGATCACTCCGAGAAAAATAAGTCTCGCTGACGCTTTCCATATCGCTGAAACACTTGAAAATAGAGTAGCAAGTGATCAAAATAAGGCAAGTGCTACTCAAATTTAGCGATTTCGGTGATTTGTGCTTTCGTTCGCTCTGCGGCTTCCCGCACCTTTGCGCACTCCCCATGTGATTTCGCACTCTCGTTTCCACGCCTGCAACGATTTTCTTTCATCCCATTGCATTTATACGGTAAATTGTAGTAAAATAAACGCTGTAGATTGATTCAAAACAACCCATGCATGAAAGGAGCATTATGGCCGATATTAAAAAAGAAAATGTGCAGGAGCAGGTAGCGGGCGAAGCTGCATCGAATTTTATCCACAATATCATAGACAAGGACTTGGAGGCGCAAGTCTATGGCAACAAGGTATGTACGCGGTTTCCGCCAGAGCCGAACGGGTATCTGCATATTGGACATGCGAAATCCATCTGTCTTAATTTTTCTACAGCGCAGAAATACGGTGGAAAATGCAATTTAAGATATGATGACACCAATCCTGTTAAAGAAGACATGGAATACGTGAAATCCATCGAGGCTGATGTCAAATGGCTGGGCTTTGAATGGGAAAACAGGCTGTGGGCATCTGATTATTTCGATGAGATGTATGAATGTGCTGTCACGCTTATCAAAAAGGGCAAGGCATATGTGTGCGACCTCAATGCAGATCAGATCAGGGAGTACCGGGGGACACTGAAAGAGCCGGGTAAGGAAAGCCCGTACAGAAACAGGGACGTCGAAGAAAACTTGCAGCTTTTCGAAGAAATGAGGCAGGGAAAATACGCCGATGGGGAAAAGGTGTTGCGGGCGAAAATCGATATGGCCTCCCCGAATATGAATATGAGAGACCCGGTGATTTATCGTATCGCTCATGCGGCGCATCATAATACGGGCGATAAATGGTGCATTTATCCGATGTATGACTTTGCGCATCCGATCGAGGATGCGATCGAAGGCGTGACCCACTCGATCTGTACCTTGGAATTTGAAGATCACAGGCCGCTGTACGACTGGGTATTGCGGGAGGTTGGCAAATGGAATCCGCCGCCAAAGCAGATCGAATTTGCTCGGCTGAACCTGACCAATACCGTCATGAGCAAGCGATATCTCAAGGCTATGGTGGACGACGGAACGGTGGAAGGCTGGGATGATCCACGCATGCCGACCATCGCTGGCATCAGGCGGCGCGGATATACGCCGGAAGCTGTACGCGATTTCTGTGAAAGAATTGGCGTAGCGAAGGCCAACAGCATGGTGGATGTCGGTCTTTTGGAGCATTGCATCCGGGAAGACCTCAAGCAAAAGGTAGAGAGCAGGAACGTCGTGGAAAACCCGATCAAGGTGGTCATCACCAACTATCCTGAGGATATGCAGGAACAGATGGAACTTGAAAACAACCGGGAAGTCCCGGAACTGGGCAGCCGGAACGTTCCGTTCAGCAGAGAGCTTTATGTGGACGGAGATGATTTTATGGAAGTCCCTGTGAAGAAGTATTTCCGGCTGTTTCCGGGTAATGAAGTGCGATTTAAAGGTGCGTATTTTATCACCTGCAACGAAGTGGTTAAAAATGCGGATGGCAGCATCAAGGAGCTTCACTGCACCTATGATCCCGAAACAAAGAGCGGCAGCGGATTTAGCGGCCGCAAGGTAAAAGGCACGATCCATTGGGTGGATGCAAAGACGGCAGTTCCCGTTAAAATCAGGAATTACGATTATCTCATGCTGGATGATGAAAAAGGCGGGCAGACGCTGAATCCGGCGTCCCTGTCTGAAAGCAGAGGGTTTGCCGAGCCGCTTCTTGCCAAGGCAAAGCCAGGCGAGCGGTTTCAGTTTTTCCGCAAGGGCTACTATATCGCAGATGAAAAATTGACGACGGAAGATGAAAAGGTCTTTAACAAGATCGTAGGTCTGAAAAGCTCGTGGAAAAAATAGAGGTGGCAGATGGACTATTATAAAGCATCGCTTGCGATGCATGAAGAGCAGAAAGGAAAAATGGCGGTCATTAGCAAGGTGAAGGTTGAGAATGCGGACGATCTCTCGACTGCATATACGCCGGGCGTTGCCGAGCCATGCAGAAAAATTCATCAAAACCCGGAGGATGTCTATAAATATACGAATAAATCAAACATCGTCGCCGTCGTATCGGACGGCTCGGCCGTACTGGGGCTTGGAAATATCGGCGGGCTGGCATCCATTCCGGTCATGGACGGAAAGGCGTTACTCTTTAAGGAATTTGCGGGGATCGATGCTTTTCCGATATGTCTTGAAACGCAGGATGTGGATGAAATCGTCAACATCGTGAAGAATATCGCGCCGACTTTGGGCGGCATCAACCTGGAGGATATTTCAGCGCCGAGGTGCTTTGAAATAGAAGAAAAGCTGCAAGCGCAGCTGGATATCCCCGTATTTCACGATGACCAGCATGGCACGGCCGTCGTCGTGTCCGCGGCGGTGATCAATGCGGCGAAGCTGACAGGCAGAAGCCTTGGCTCGGTGAAGGCGGTGATCAACGGGGCTGGAGCGGCAGGGACGGCGATCGCGCGGATGCTCCTTAACCTGGGCATCGAGGACATCGTGGCCTGTGAC
>CAJUEB010000155.1 GCA_910585135.1 uncultured Eubacteriales bacterium | reverse complement strand
AAAGAAGGAGATGATTTTTATGTTATTTCATGTTTATGGAGATGACGCACTAGCGAAATGGATTGCGATGCTGGCGGTTCTTTTGGGGCTGATCCTGCTCAACGAGTTTGCCAGAAGGACGAAAACGGGCGGGCTTTTGATGTTCGGCGTGATTCCGGCGATCCTGACGGTATACTTTATCGTGATCCAGATTGCTGCCGGAAGCGGCGCTGCCTGGGTGGCAGACAACCAGACGCACCTTTACATGAACGGCTGGTTTCACTATGCGAAGCTCTACGCTTCCCTGGCGGGCTGTATCGGTTTCATGATGATCAAGTACGAGTGGGGCGTCGGCAAGAAACACTGGTTCAAGGCTTTTCCGTTTGCGATCGTAGCGATCAACATCCTGATTGCTGTCGCCAGCGATTTTGAATCGGCGATCAACGGCTGGGGCTGCTGGTGGCTGTCATCCGAAGGTGTATGGCTTTATGGCGGATGGCACAATGTGATGAACGGGATCGCAGGTCTTCTGAATATCTTCTGCATGACAGGCTGGTGGGCCGTTTATTCCTCTAAGGATAAGAAGGATATGATCTGGCCGGACATGATCTGGGTATACATCATCGTTTACGATATCTGGAACTTTGCATATACGTATAACTGCCTGCCGACCCATTCATGGTTCTGCGGCGTTGCGCTGCTGCTGGCGCCGACGATTGCCGCGCTGCTTTGGAACAAAGGCGGCTGGATCATGAACCGTGCAAACACGCTTTGCATCTGGTGCATGTTCGCCCAGGTCTTCCCGCTGTTTCAGGAGACATTCTCGGATGGGACGACGGTATTCCCATGGGCAACGATTACGACGCAGTATGCTGACGGCACGATGAACGGCATCATGGAAGGAAATGCGGTCAATGCAGATCCGACTGCGATGACTGTCGTAAGCGCATTGGCCTTGATCACAAATATCATCGCCTTGGCTTACATCATCGTAAAAGCGAAGAAGACGAAGACCAACCCGTACAAGGGAGAAATCTTTACAGGCTTTAAGTATTATCAGGATGCGGCTGCAAGAGCGGTGATCAAATAATGGATCAATACAAGGTAATCGAAGTGAAGGAAAGCGTTTTTGCAAGCAATGATGCGGATGCGGAGCGGCTTCGGCAGGAGCTAAAGGGCGATAAGACGTTTCTTTTGAACCTGATGTCGTCTCCCGGCGCGGGCAAGACGACGCTTTTGAAGAAGACGATAGAAGCGCTGCGAGGGGATCTGGCGATGGGCGTCATGGAAGCGGATATCGATTCCGATGTGGACGCGGCGGCGATTTCAGAAACAGGCGTGCGTTCGATCCAGCTTCACACCGGGGGTATGTGCCATTTGGACGCGGATATGACGCGGCAGGGGCTTCGCGAATTTGGTGCGCAGGATCTGGATTTGGTGGTCTTGGAAAACGTGGGCAATCTGGTCTGTCCTGCGGAGTTCGATACGGGGGCGGTGAAAAATGCGATGATCCTGTCCGTGCCGGAGGGTCATGACAAACCGTTGAAATATCCGCTGATCTTCCAGGTGTGCGATGTACTGGTCATCAGCAAGACCGATGTGCTCCCGTATTTCGATTTTGATATGGAAAAGGTTACGGAATATGCGCATATGAGAAACCCAAATCTGAAGATTTTCCCGGTTTCGGCCAAGACCGGGGAAGGGATGGATGCGTGGTGCAACTGGCTGCGAGAAGAAGTGGCTGAATGGAAGTGCGTGTAAAAGGCGCAGATGCAAAAAGGACGGCAGGTCAGCCGTCCTTTTTATGAGGTTTGTTTTCCGCATGCGCTGGTTTTAATCAAAATAGATCTGCTTGCTTCCGTTGATGCTGTCATTGATCGAAGCGTTGATCCATGCGACTGCTTCGTTTTTATCGCGGTTTTCGATGTGCTGCAAAAGCCTGTGATTATTCAAGTAAAGGTTCTGAATGCCGTGCAGCACGCAGAAACGATTCCACAAGGTGAATACGGGCGTTTTGAAGGAATGGAACACGAGTGGGATCAACATATTTCCTGAAAACATGGCCAGGTCGTTTTGAAAAGCATATGCGCTTTCCACGGCATCGGAAATGGAAGGGGCGGTGTGAATGCTTTCTACATGCTCATGCATCACCAGGATTTCGTCATCCGTGACGCGGTCGATGCAAAGACTGGCTGCCAGGGTATCCAGCGCGATACGGACTTCCAGAATAGAACGGATTTCATCCCGCCTCAGCCTGCCGCCATTGTAGTTCATGATCGAGCTGAGGGTTTCCAGCGTTCCTTTTTTTCGATAATCCGAGACATAAGTTCCGCTGCGGGGGCGGATTTCCAGAAAGCCTTTCTTTTCCAAGTCGGCAAGGCCGCTGTTTATCACTCCGCGGCTTACCTGCATGGTTTCAGCAAGCTGGCGTTCGGAAGGGAGCTTTTCTCCAATAGCAAGCGTGCCGGATAAGATCATATGCTCCAGTTGTTCGATAAAAAGATCCTTTAAGGACGGTGATTCGATTTTTCTAAATTCCATAAAAACCTCCGAGGTGACATGGATCTGCGCCGCTTGCAAATGAAAACCGGGAAAGGAAAGTTCATCAATGCCAGCATCGCAATAAAACGCTATATTTCCATTTTAACCTTTTTTCGCACCTTGAAAAAGTGAACGATTCCAATAATCAGGATAACCGGGGATATGGCCATCATCGCAATGCCAATATGAATAATGGTCACATGATTGATGAATTCAAACATCCCGACGCCTGCGGTAAATAGGGCAAGTGCCGTCCTGATATATGCGAGTAGTGTCTGCGAGTTGGTGAGCAAAGTACGTTCAAAAGCCAAGTTGGTGCGGTTTTGTGCCATCCCGGTGCGTTTATTCGCCATGTCTGTGCGTTGCTTTGCCATTTGATGTTGTTCAATTACCAGTTTTTGTTCTGTTTCGCTGCTCATCGTTATTACCTTCCATTCATTTGTATTCTAATCATACAACAATCTGTTTTCTGGTTCAAGTGGTGGGGGAAAGGAAAAGTGTGCTGTATGGCGAAAGCTGTGGTATAATTGATCGGCAGCAAATGGCACAGCCTGAAAATATATACAAAGTGCGGGCTGTTTGCGTAGAGAAAAAGCCTTCGGCAGCGGAGCAGAGGTTGTTGATGGCAAGACAGCAGGCATTACCAAGAATAGAAAATTATCGTGAAAAGAAGATCATCAGATTAAAAAAGATTATCGGATTGAACAGAACATCGAACCTAAAAGAACATCGGATCAAACAGAACATCGAACCTAAAAGATCATCGGATTGAACAGAACATCGAACCTAAAAGAACATCGGATCAAACAGATTATCGGCTTAAAAAGAACATCAAGCTAGGAAGAATGTCAGATCAAGAAGATGATCGGGTTAGAAA
The DNA here is from genome assembly GCA_910585135.1 of uncultured Eubacteriales bacterium. Lineage (GTDB taxonomy): Bacteria > Bacillota > Clostridia > Peptostreptococcales > Anaerovoracaceae > Lentihominibacter. The sequence goes on along the minus strand of CAJUEB010000155.1, from coordinate 1,802 downwards.
GGACGTCCGCAAAGAAAAAGAGGACAAGGAGCGTTTATGACAGTAAAATTTAACCTTTCAGATATTGTGATTCCTTTATTGGACTGGTACGCGTCTTGCGCGCGTGTTTTGCCTTGGCGGGAAAATACAGATCCTTATCGCGTCTGGCTTTCGGAAATCATGCTACAGCAAACCCGCGTAGAGGCGGTGAAGCCGTATTATGAGCGGTTTTTAGCGCAAATGCCTGATATTCGTGCGCTCGCTGATGCTGAGGAGGAAAAGCTTTTGAAGTTGTGGGAAGGACTGGGCTACTATAGCCGTGTGCGGAATTTGAAAAAAGCCGCTGTGGTGATTTGTGAAAAATACGGCGGACGGTTTCCGAAGCAGTACAAGGATATCTTATCCTTGCCGGGCATTGGAGCATATACAGCAGGCGCGATTGCTTCGATTTCCTTTGGGCTTCCCGAACCCGCTGTGGACGGGAATGTACTGCGGGTGTTGGCGCGCCTGCGGGAGGACGGCGCGGATATCAGCGATCCGAAACGAAAAAAACAGATTACGGAAGAGCTGCGCGTTATTTATCCTGCGGATCGAAGCGGGGATTTTACACAGAGCTTGATGGAATTAGGGGCGCTGGTCTGTTTGCCGAATGGGCTTCCGCTCTGCGCACAATGTCCGTTATCTGGGATTTGCCAGGCCCGGATTCATGGATCGCAAATGCAGTTTCCGGTTAAGCGTGGCAAGAAAGCGAGAAGGAAAGAGGTTAAAACGGTTTTTGTACTTTGCAGCAACCAGCGCATTGCCGTTGAAAAAAGACCGCCAAAGGGACTTCTGGCAGATCTGTGGCAGTTTCCCATGGCAGACGGCTTGCTTTCGGAGGAAGACGCCGTGCATTGGATCTGTGAGCGAGGATATCAGGTGGAGGCCGTCGAGGCGATCGGACATCGAAAACATATTTTTACCCATGTCGAATGGGAGATGCATGGATATCTGGCAAAGCTTGCTGGCCCTGCGCAGTTATCGCCAGGAACGCTGCCAGAATTGACGGAGCTATCGCTAAGCGCGTTGGAAAAGCAATCGCTAGTGGATGAACGTTTCACCTGGGTTACCGCAGATGAATTGCAGGAAGCCTACTCCCTTCCATCCGCCTTTCAGCCGTTTTTCCGTTATTTGCGGAAAGGGCGCTCTGTTTGAATTGTGATATTTGTATTTGGGGCGAGGCTATTAAAATCGCTGAAACTCTGTATAAATGAGAATTTTGCTTTCATTTATACAGAGTTTTTTTGTTGAGATGTTGTAAATTCATATAAAATCAATCAAAATCTGCGTTCGTGTCAGATTCTTTGGATGAAATCAATAAAAACAGCAAATCAGACTAATGAAACAGCAAATTAATATCAGGGATAGCAGTTGGCTGGCGTAAAACTCTGTATAATCCGCATGAAAATCGTAAAAAATGCAGAGTTTGCGCGTTTGGGTGAGTGCGTTCTTTTTACTCTGGTCATTATCGTTTTCGGTTGAAACTTTTTGGGGTACATGATAAGATGAATTAGAACTTATAGAGGAAAAAATATGACAAATGAGAGAAAAACCGACTATTTCATCGCAGAACTGCTAAAAACTGCCACAATAAAATATCAGCCCAATGAAAGCAATATCAAAGAAATCGACGATGCGCTAAAAACAGCTTCTAAGCGGGGGACGGGTCACCGGGGATTTCCGGAATTTGTGGGAATGTCCGGGGATTTTCCGATTGTCATAGAAAATAAAGCGGATCTGGAGCGGCAGGCGCTGTATGAAGACGAGCAGCAGCGTGTGCTTTG
>CAJUEB010000154.1 GCA_910585135.1 uncultured Eubacteriales bacterium | reverse complement strand
TATATAAATTTACTTTTATTGGTATTTTGATCATTGTCAAAAGAACCCATACGCCATAAATTATTTTTCAACCAAATTAAGAACGTTTCCCAAGAAGATAACTATAATAGAAAAGCGAAAGTCAACCAATATGTTTCATGACGCATTGGTACCTTTCGCAGAAAGGCGAATTATAACAATGTATTTTAGAAAAAAAGAATTTACAGATGTTGCGAACGCATTGCAAAAGCAAATTGAAGAAATCCAGCATGAACTCGATAAATGCCCCGGCCATCTGGTCTGGCGCAAAAAGCATCAAAAAATTTATTACAGCGAGCGAATCGATTCCGAGGAACATGGAATCACGCACGATACTGAAAAAATTCATCGGCTTACCCGAAAAAAATATTTGCAGGAATACGCCAAGCACCTTTCCAACAATTTGGAAATCATAAAATATTGTGCCGCGCATTACACTGATTTAATACCGGAAGAAATCGCGGCAAAACTGGCACAGGAAAACCCCGGTCTTCCTGTAAAAGCAATGCTGGCCTCCCGCACTGACGCCTGGGCGTCCGCACCCTATCAAAAAAATCCTTATTACAAAGAAAACCTCGAATATAGCACGACCTCCGGCATTGTCGTGCGTTCCAAATCCGAGCGGGAGATTGGCAATGCACTGGAAGCGATGAGAATCCCTTATCGATACGATGCAAAAATCACCTGTGGCGATATGGCGTATTATGCCGATTTCGTCATTAAAAGAACGGACGGTTCATTGGTAATTTGGGAACACTTTGGCAGAACGCACGATAAGATCTATCGTGCAAAAAGCGAAATCCGTATCAAAGATTATATTCATGCGGGATACAGACCCTGGGACAACCTGGTTTGGACATTAGAGTCAGACATCAAAGACAGCCGTAACATTCGGAAAATCATCCGGAAATTTATTTTACCTGACTAGCGAAGAAAATATAAACAAATTTACATAAGCGCACATTTCCCACCCAAAACTCTGCGGCAAAAAACGGTCTTTACAAAAATACGAAAATATCAACATTCAGTCGAGAGTCATTCTCATTTATATATTATTTCCGCAACAACAGCTTTTCCGATCGTCATAGATCTATTTGGGCATTCTTTTAATCATCGAAATTATACATTACAAGCCCGCCGTCATCTTCCCTGTCCTGCCTGCCACTTTTTCAAAAACGAACGCCTGTGAATCGGGCATATACCATGAGCCGCAAGCCCGGCATAGTGCGCTTTCGTTCCATACCCTTTATTCTTTTCAAAGGCATAACCGGGATACTGTTTCGCATACTCTGCCATCATCCGATCCCTTGTGACCTTAGCCAGAATAGAGGCCGCTGCAATTGCCAGTATTTTTGCATCACCTTTTACGATGGCCTCCTGCGGAATGTCTAGCGCCTCAATTTTCATCGCATCAAAGAGAACATAATCTATGTTATGGAAACGGGCATCCGACGGCTGAATATTTGACTCCCTTCGCCAACCAGTATCTGCCTGGCGATCCTCGTCCCTTCGCCAACCAGCATCCGGCGGCTGACTATTTTCATCCAAAGTTTGCGATAAGCCATTGGAATCTTCCAAAACGCTTCGCCCGCTCAACTCATTTCCTGCCAGATCTGCCATGCCCGGTGTTTCGCATTTCGCTTGATGCTTCCTCAAATGCTGCCCTGCCTCATATTTCGCCTGCCGTTTCCTCAAACGCCGCTCCGCTTCGCAGACCGCCTGCTCCATGGCCGCCTTTGTTGCCTGTAAAATATTGATCTCATCGATCACCTTCTCATCCGCCACGCCAATGCCGTAAGCCACCGCCCGTTCCTGAATGACGCCAAATAACTGCTCCCGCTTTTTTTCCGAAAGCTTCTTCGAGTCATCCACGCCAAGCACGTCAAAATCTTCCGGCAAAATAACCGCCGCAGCAACCACCGGTCCTGCAAGCGGGCCTCTGCCCGCCTCGTCAACACCTGCGATATACCGATAACCGCGCCTGCGAAGCGAGTCTTCGTAAGCCCGAAGCTCCACCAGGCGTAGCTTCTGCTTTTCTAAACGCTCTTCCTTTGTCACTTTCCGCCAAATCCTTTCTATACTGCCCGCTTTGGCAATATCGCACCACCCGCCGACACACTGTCCGCCAGCACGCCATGCACCACCCGCCGACACGCCGCCCGCTATCTATAAGTTTCCAGCGTAATCCTGCCGATTTTCCCGCCGCGAAATTCATCCAGCACCAGACGCCCGATCCGCTCATAATCAATCCGTTTTCCCGGTAAAATGCACCCTCTTTTTAACGCCATATTCTCCATATTCTCAAGAGGTGTTTCTGCAAGCTCCGCAAGCTTATACCGCTGCTGCAAAAGCTGCGGGTAATGTTCCGCCAGCACGCCAATCAGCTCCATGCCAAGCGTCGGCACATCGAGAATTTCATCCTTGATCGATCCGCAGAACGCCAAGTTAAGCCCAGCCGCCGGGTCTTCAAACTTCGGCCATAAAATTCCAGGCGTATCCAAAAGCTGCATATTGTTTTGCAGCTTGATCCATTGCTTTCCCTTTGTAACACCGGGACGGTCGCCCGTTTTCGTGCTTTTCCTGCCCGTCATCCTGTTGATCAGGGATGATTTTCCCACATTCGGCACGCCCACGATCATCAAGCGAAAGGCTCTTTGCATCACGCGTTCCTTGTTTTTTTCCGCCGCCATATTTTCTAAAATCCGAAACAACTCTTTGACGCCCGTTCCGCTCATGCAGTTCATGGAAAGAGCGCGGTTTCCGTCTTTTCGAAATGCTTCCTCCCATGTTTTGCTGATCTGTTCATCTGCCAAATCACTTTTATTCAGCACGATGATGCGCGGCTTGGCTTTGACGAGTTCATCGATGATTGGATTTCTGCTGGAAACCGGGATTCTGGCGTCGATCACCTCGATCACTGCGTCTACCAGCTTTAAGTTTTCTTGTATCAATTCCCGGGTTTTCTTCATATGTCCGGGATACCAATTAATATTTTCGATCATGGGAATTTCTCCTTAAGAACAAAGAAAGGAGCCCTTAGGCTCCCCTTCAAAACTATTGGTTTTCTTTTGACTTGATCTTCGCTGACTTACCGGTTCTCTCACGCATATAGTGAAGTCTCGCCCTTCTAACCTTGCCGCGTCTTACGACTTCGATTTTTTCCACCAGCGGTGAATGAATCGGGAAAGTCTTTTCCACGCCTACGCCCGATGCGATTCTCCTCACGGTAAAAGTTTCACCGATACCGCCGTTCTGCCGCTTTAAAACAAAACCCTCAAAGATCTGAATTCTTTCTCTGTTTCCTTCTTTAATTTTAACGTGAACCTTTACGGTATCTCCCACGTTAAATGCAGGGATATCAGTTTTAAGATAATCCTGTACGACTGAATCTAATACATTCATTGATTGTTCCTCCTTCCCTCCAAGACGTTCGTGACCACGATTCGCCCGCACGCTTTCACGGATCCTGGCCAGACGCGAAAAATTCGAATGCGAAAGCATTTTCCTTTGCATCCATGCCATCCTTATTCAGCGGCTGCGAAACCGATCAGAGGACCGCCCGTAATTCCAAATGACCGTATACAGACCGTCTTGCAGAAGCACATCCAAGGAAGGCTTACTTGCCGACGCTGTCATAATCACAGCGTTTATTATACATCAATTCCATATACCATTGCAAGTTTTTTTTGCCCTGCCAGCGTATATCCGCAAACCCATGAAAAAACTTGGAAGGTTTGCACCATGGCCTTCCAAAGCCTGCGCCTTAGCGGTTTCCCTGCCGCCTCGAAGCCGCCCTTTTCCCACTGCTTCATTTTCCAGAAAGTGCAAAGCCCGTCGCTCCTAAATGCTTTATTTTCCCAGCAAGTCCTCAGCAAGCGCACGGCTTATCCCGCGGCTATGCTCGCGGATGCGCCTTATCATACACATCCTTGATCCTGTTTTTTGTTACCGACAGATAGGCCTGCGTTGCAGAAATGTCCTCATGCCCCATCAGTTCCTGCAAAGATTTCAGGTCTGCTCCATTTTGAAGCATATGTACCGCAAAGGAGTTGCGCATGATATTCGGCGTCAGTTTTTGCGCAATGCCCGCTTTTACGCCGTATTCCTTCATGATTTTCCAAAGACCCTGCCGCGTGATCCGCTTGCCGTAATAATTCACGAACAACGCCTTTTCATCTTTGTTTTCCTTGATTAACTGCTCCCTTGCTTCATAAATATAGTTTTCCAAAGCTGCACGGGCAGGCCGTCCCAGCGGTACGATTCTCGCTTTGCTCATCTCGCCCGCACAGGTGATAAAGCCCATCCGCATATTCAGATCCTCCAAATTAGCGTCGATCAGTTCGCTGACCCGAATCCCCGTCGCATAAAGCACTTCCAAAATCGCCCGGTCACGCATACCCTTAACGCTATCGTCCGGGGTTGCCAAAAGCTTGTCCATTTCTTCCAGCGTCAGGTACGCCAGCCCTTTTCTTTCGATTTTAGGCGATTTAATATCCGCCGTTGGGTTTACTGTGATCAAGCCCATCTGAATCAGGTAATTAAAAAAAGCCCTGACAGAGGCCAGCTTCCGGTTGACGGTTGCCGCTGATTTGCCCGCAATTTTCAAACTATGCAAAAAGGCAATGATCTCGGTGCTGGAGGTTTCCAAAAGGTCTGTCATGCCTCTTGAACCCTCAAAGGCAATGAACTGCTGGACATCTCTTTTGTACGCCTCCAGCGTATTCTTCGACATCCTGCGTTCCTTTTGCAAATATTCCATAAAAGCTTCTGTGTACATAATCGTTCTCATTCCTTCTCAAAATCGGTGCGTCTTCTATTATACTCCATTCCCGACAGGTTTACAATAATCATTTCATAAAATTTCCATCTTGCCTTATCATATTGCATTTTTTATAAAATTTCCATTCTATGCCCTCTCATGAAACAGTCATAATCCCTGTCCAAAGTGCATACCATTTATTGAACCGAAAGGGGATACACAGCTTATGAGAAAAATCGCTATCACATCCATATTCATTTTTTTGACAGGCTTATTCGCTGGCCTTTTTTTCAGCACGAATCTGTCTGAAGCAAACAACAGCTACTTATCGACGCTGCTGCTGTCAGGGATCGCATCTTCATCAGCCGGATTTTTTCAAGCGTTCCTATCGTCGCTCCTTTCCAATTTGCCGCTCATCGCGCTCA
>CAJUEB010000153.1 GCA_910585135.1 uncultured Eubacteriales bacterium | reverse complement strand
GCCGATCCGAAGATCATTGCCGTAGAGCCAGCTTCCTGCCCATCATTTACCAGGGGCGTTTATAAATATGATTTCTGCGATACGGGAAAGATTACGCCAATGGCGAAAATGTATACGCTGGGATGCACCTTCAAGCCATCGGCGAACCATGCGGGAGGCTTGCGCTACCATGGAATGTCGCCGATCCTTTCCAAGCTGTACCACGATAAGTATATGGATGCCGTGGCTTACGAACAGACGAAGGTGTTTGAAGCGGCTGTGCAGTTTGCGAAGCTGGAAACGATCCTTCCTGCGCCTGAATCGGCTCATGCGATCAGGGGTGCGATCGATGAAGCGCTTAAATGCAAGGAGACAGGGGAAGAAAAGACGATCCTCTTCGGTCTTACGGGAACGGGCTACTTCGATATGACGGCATATGCCGCATATAACGAGGGCAACATGAGCGACTATATTCCGTCCGATGCAGATTTGCAAAAGTCAATCGATGCGCTTCCTAAGATTCCAGGCGTGCAGGAGTAAAAGGCGTAAATCAAGTAGAAAGAAAAGCGGCGGCAGATGCGATCCTGCGAGGTTGGTAATACGACGCAAGCGAAATGGATAGCAGATGTAAGACCGCAAGGCTGGCAGTGCAGGCGGAAAAGGTGACCGAAAATAGATGGCGAATGAAAAATCGTAAAATTGACACCCCTGACAAACGGCGCAATAGGTAGCGATGGGATGCAAGGGCGTAAAATTGGCAGTGAAGTCAGAATAAATGGCAAATGCAATGACTTCGATAATCGGTGCATTTGCCTTTGTTTTTCTATAGCGCTATATATTTGATTCTTGGGTATATATTTTGATGCATTTAGTTCTTGAATAGGTCTTGAGTGGTTGATCTTGGATAGACCTTGCGAATTTGCCTTTTGGATAGGTCTTGCATATTTGACGCTTGGAACTGAGCTGTCAGGCTTTGTTATGAATGGACAGCCTTGTATATTGGTTCTTAGAAAGCCTTGCGCATTTGCCTTTTAAAGGTCTTGCAAATTTGTTTTGCGATTCTTTGCGGATTTGTTCTTTAGGAAGGTTTGTTTGTGGGATATAACAGGACTTGTTTTGTTATGTTTACAATGGAGTATAGCAGGGCGGAATTAGACACATGCTTTGGCTTATTGACTTTGTGGGTGTTGATGATTTATGTTGTGTCATCATGATCGGCAGTGATTCACTTGGTGAATGATTATTCATTCGCTATATATTAATGAAATGCCATAAAAATGTAAAGTTTTTACGATTTAACGTGGGTTAGTGCACACTAATACCACACAAAATATTGCTATTTGACTTTTTTATTTATCAAAATTTATCAAAACAAATGTTTCGCATGGTGTTTCAGGACATATCCTCTGGAAATTTAATATCTGAAACGTAGATTGGCAGGGAGATGTGAATTTTAATGCCAAATAACGAATAATTATACAAAAATATCGTCTTTGGCAGTTTGTTAGTGTGCACTAACATTGATATTTTAAAAAAACTTTACATTCAGTTTTTTTCATCGATGCTTGCAAGCGCATTGCATATCATTGATAGCGATGGCTGCGTAATTTTTCCTTGATAGCGATAGTCGTAACGTTTTGCGCAGCAGTGCATGATCGTTTTAAATGGTTACAATGCCATAGTTCCTTTTGATGGCTATGAGTGAATCGTTTTGTATAATTACAATGCCATAGTTCCTTTTGATGGCTATGAGTGAATCGTTTTGTATAATTACAATGTCATAGTTCCCTTTGATGGTTATGAGTGTATGGTTTTGCATGATCATGATGATATGAGAGTTGTGTTATGGAATCAATGGCACGTGGATTTTGTGTGACGATGCAGGACATTTATTAGTATCATACTTCAGGACATATGCCTGTTTTTCAATATTGTGCGCCACAGTGCGTATCATCCCCGTGCTTTCCCCCGCGACTGTTTTCTTCGCGACTGTTTTCTTTGCGACTGCTCCCCCCAGCGACTACCCTCCGACTGCTTTTTTCCGCGCGCTTATCATCGCATCTATTTGTTTTTTGCAGTTTTTCAGAAGATGATTTCGAATGTTCCTGCGCGTTTATCCTCACACTTTTTAATACCGATATACTAAATATGGGTTTCATGTAGTGCCATCGTTATTTGATTGCCACGAAACAGCCAGTTGATAATAACAGGCTTTGCTTTTTATACCGTTTTGCGTTTAAGAAACATTTCCGGTTTAGGCGGAGCTTTTGATTTAGGAGGATGCCACAATATGCGAATATCTGATTTACCGCTCGCGACTAATTATGCGAAACTATCGCCGCAGCAATCATATCAACAGAAATCATCTCAACATACGAATGACCAAACGCGGACTGTTTCTGAAGAAATGGTTTCCAAATCGAAGCTTACGAGGTCCTTAGCTCCTTCGGATAACGATTATACAAAGGGAGATGCTATTTTGAGTCAATGGAACAGGGCAGGCTCTTTTAACCTGTATGATGTGCTGAACGGAACGGGAACGATTCGACTGCAAAAACCGAATCCGAGCGCCGAGGAACTAGCGGAATTTGAAAAGTCTTTGCAGGAAAACGGCATGGAGGAAAATATCGATCTTGATTTGAGCAATTTTGCCTTCGGCCTCAGAGGAATCGGGTTCGGGACACATGATCCGCTTTATCAGCTAAGTGCAGAGGACTTTTCGCGCAAGACCGATTATTTAGCTTCCCGTTATGCCGCAATGCAGGCGAAAATACAAAACAGCTTGCCGGAATCAGAACAAAGCACACGAACGGAAAAACTCAATGCGCTGTATCAAGGTGCGCTGGAAGAAATGGCGACGGCATATGCTGATATTGTGGGCGGTTTTTTAGGGGCAAATGGCGTATCCGGGGAAAGGAACAAGATATACCAATCTTTTATTGATGGTGTAAATGGCAAATCGGCGGCTTATCAGGAATATTTGTCGGAAAATCCGGACTTCATGGGATTAAAAGGAACAAAAGACGAGTGGCTGCTGCAAGACGATGCATATGTGGCTGCTTCTTTGCGCGCAAAGGGCAGCCAAGCGATTGCGGCCGCAAATCAAAATGACCGTTATTCGCTGAACGACTTGGACGTTTTAGGCAGGTATGTTTCCGAATTGTCCTCATGGGAAAAGACTGCTAATGCTGTTAATGTCATGAGCGAAGAAAGAATCGGGCTTGATTTTGCGATGCTATCTATGAAAACGGATGCTTTACGTAAGGCGGGCGGCGTGAGCGTGGCTTTGGAAAGCACATTGCAGAATATGCTGGACGGATTTATGAATGGGTTTCTTGATCGCATGGATCAACAATTAACGAGCTTGAGGAATAGAGGCGCAGCGCGAAAGGACGGCACGGGGTATGCGGCGTTAGATCGGCAGGCTGTTTGGGATGTGTGTCATAAAACGATGGCGCATTATAGTGCATCAGGAAATGCCGTTGCCGCCTTGATGGAAGGCGCAAGGCAAGGGGCGAGCCAAGCGATGGGAAAATCCGGCAGCGGGGTTTATCGGTATGCAAATAGCAGCCAGTTTTGGACGAATTTCTTTTCAAAAGAAGAAACCGGCGCTTCGCGCCCATATACATCTGACGAAACGTTTTATCAACAATACGTCGCAGGCTGGAAAAGCTTCGAAAGCAGCCTGCGGCAAGATTCCAAGGGTGTCCAGTTAAATATGAAACTAAAGTCAGCCAGCTCATATCAAAGCTTTTTGGCTGCATCTTATATCAATGTAAAAGCGTAAGGAATGCTTTAAATTTCGGGTAATGATATTGGCAATCGATTGCACATTGGGTTTTAAGAGATCACTGACGTGCTTTCTCTGTATTATCTTCCGACGATACTACTGTCAATCCCGAATCTTTTCAGAATCATGGCAAGAACCAAACCCCTCCCTGTTTCATATTCTAAATAGAATATAGTAGGGAGGGATTTAATTTGTATCGAGTAGTAATTATCGGCGGCGGGTGGTCCGGCTGTGCAGCGGCGCTTACTGCCAGAAAAGCAGGGGCAGAGGTTACGCTTCTGGAAAAGACAGATCTTCTCCTCGGCCTTGGGAATGTAGGCGGCATTATGCGAAACAATGGAAGGTTTACGGCCGCCGAAGAAAATATAGCGCTGGGGGCAGACGATCTTTTCGCGATCACAGACAAGTGTTCCCGCCATATTAACGTTGATTTTCCTGGACACAAGCACGCCAGCCTTTACGATGTGACTAAGGTAGAGCCGAATGTCAGGCGGCTTCTTAGGGAAAAAGGGATTGAAGTCAAGGTGATGAGCCGGGCTGTCGATGTCGTTCTTCGAAAATCAGGAAGCTGGCAGGAAAACTGCGAAATCGTGATTGAAAAAATCGTGTTGGCAGGCGGTGGGGAAATCGAAGGGGATGCTTTCGTGGAAACGACGGGAAGCACGGGCGGTCCAGGGAATTGCCTTACATATGGAAACGGCTGCTGTATGTGTATCCTGCGCTGTCCTGCTTTCGGTCCGCGTGTCAGCATCAGCGCGAAGGCTGGCGGAAGCGACATCATGGGCAAGAGAAAGGACGGTGCTTTTGGCGCTTTCAGTGGAAGCGGGAAACTGGAAAAGCAATCCCTTTCGCAGGAATTGCAGCAGCTTTTGAATGAAACAGGGGTTGCCGTTGTGCCGCTGCCAAAAAAGGCCGTCAAAAAAGAAAAGTTGGATATGAAGGTTTGCAAGCAGTATGCCCTTGATGAATATGCAGAAAACATTATTTTGCTGGACACAGGCTATGCGAAAATCATGACGCCGTTTTTCGATTTGGAGACTTTGCGCCAAGTTCCGGGATTTGAAAATGCCCGCTATGTAGACCCGTACGCAGGTGGAAAGGGCAATTCCATTCGTTATCTTTCCGTTGCAGAGCGAGAAAATTCCATGAAAGTGGTAAACATCCGCAATCTGTTTTGCGGCGGGGAAAAATCAGGCCTTTTCGTGGGGCATACGGAGGCGATTTCCACGGGAAGCCTTGCCGGACACAATGCGGTGCGGTATTTGAAAGGCATGAAGCCGCTGGAGCTTCCGATTGGTCTTGCGATCGGTGATTTGATTTCCTTTGCTAACCAGAATATGGATTCGGAAGAGGGGCTGATGACGCGGTATACCTTTGCCGGGGCTGAATATTTCAGGCGAATGAAAGAAAAAGGACTTTATTCGATCGATCCGGAAGAGAT
>CAJUEB010000152.1 GCA_910585135.1 uncultured Eubacteriales bacterium | reverse complement strand
CTTTGTTCCTCCCTCTTTCCTCGGTCGGAACCGCTGCTAAAGCACTACAATAAAATGAGCCTGGACAGCGGATTTAATTTCGATGTCCAGGCTCATTTTTATTTTTTCATTTATTGCGATCTGACTTCGCCTATTACGTCGGCGATTGAAAATTGAATTTTCTTGCCCAGCGAACTTTTTTGCTCATTTCTATCTTCTCTATCTTCCAAAGCACATGAAGCATTTTATACACGGCCTTCTTGCTCGTGCGCCTTATGGTCAAAATAGAATACAATGGCAGGTTCGCTTTGCCTGCTAACGGTTAGCGTTCAACGATAACCGTTGTTCCCTGTCCACCGCCGATGCAGAGGGTAGCCAGTCCTGTCTTGGCGTCTCTCTTGATCATTTCATAGATCAGTGTGATCAGGATTCTTGCGCCGGATGCTCCGATTGGATGTCCCAGTGCGATCGCTCCGCCATTTACATTGAGCTTTTCAGGATCAAAACCTAAATCCTTGCCGACTGCTACGGACTGTGCTGCGAAAGCTTCGTTTGCTTCGATGAGATCGATCTGGTCGATCGTCATGCCCGCTTTATCCAGTGCTTTCTTGCAAGCAGGCACAGGACCAACGCCCATAATGCTTGGATCTACCCCTGCGGATGCATAGGATTTAATCGTGCAAAGCGGCTTGATACCCAGCTCATCAGCCTTTTCCTTCGACATAACGATCAGCGCTGCTGCTGCATCATTGATGCCAGAAGCGTTCGCTGCCGTTACCATTCCGTCTTTCTTGAAGGCAGGGCGCAGCTTTGCGATGCTTTCAGGCGTTACGCCATCCTTTGGATACTCATCCGTATCAAATACGATCGGATCACCTTTTCTCTGCGGAATTTCTACCGGTACGATTTCATCCTTGAACTTGCCTGCTTTCACAGCTGCAACTGCTCTCTGCTGCGATCTTGCTGCAAATTCGTCCAGTTCTTCCCTCGTCAGGTCCCACTGTTCCGCTACATTTTCCGCAGTGATGCCCATGTGATAGTTATTGAATGCGCAAGTCAGACCATCGTTTGTCATCATGTCGATGATCTTGTTGTCGTTCATTCTTGCGCCCCATCTTGCTGTCGGGATCGCATAGCCTGTTGCCGACATATTTTCCGTACCGCCAGCTACGATGATATCAGCATCACCTGCTTTAATCATCTGTGCTGCCATGGAAACGGTTCTCAATCCTGAACCACATACTTTATTTACTGTCATAGCAGGGACTTCCTTCGGAATTCCAGCATCCAAGGCTGCCTGTCTTGCAACATTCTGCCCAAGGCCGCCCTGCAATACGCATCCGTATACGACTTCATCAATCGTGGCCGGATCAATGCCTGCCCGCTTGATGGCTTCTTTGATGGCGATTGCGCCCAGCGTCCTTGCTGAAGTATTCTTCAGGCTGCCCCCGAAGCTGCCGATTGGTGTTCTGACTGCGCTCGCAATTACAACATCTTTCATAATAAATTTCCTCCTTCTATGATACATTAATTTTATTTTTATAACAACTTACATACAATATAATATATTTACCCGCATATGCCAACGTATTTTTGAAAATTCAATAGGCTTGGGGAAATACTTTTTTCCAAATTGCTTTTGCAGGATCATCCCGCCTTTTGCAAGATCGATATCCCCACATCTCCCCCTTGGCAAGCTTCATCAACGAAGGCTATGCAAAATGCAGACCGAAGGGCTGTGCAAAATGAAAGCACTATTTTACGATGGCGGAGATTTCCTTGAAGCCGTCTGCCTTCGAATCGCGCAGCAATTCATACAGAACGGATTCATACGTGGCAATCACAGCACCCGCCTCACCCATTCTCGTAACGCTCCACAGCTTATCTTCCTCGCTTCTGGAAGAAATGCAGTCAACGACCAAATATACGTTATAGCCTGCATCCAAAAGCTCCAAAACCGTCTGCTGCACACAAATATGCGCTTCGATGCCGCACACGACGATATTCTTTTTCCCCAGCTCTTTGATACGGGATGCAAAAGCTTCATTTGCCATGCAGCTAAAGGTATTCTTTTCAATGTGCTGAAATCCACCAAGCGCCTCCACAATGGAAGGAACAGTCCCGCCAAGTCCTTTTGTATACTGCTGTGTTACAACCGTCGGAATATCAAGAACCTTCATTCCCTTTACCAGCCGTACCGTCAGCTCTTCCAATAGCTCTGCTCCGCTCATTGCAGGCATGAGTTTTTCCTGAAAATCGATCGCAACAAATGCCGTATTATCTCTTGAAATCAAACTCACTCGTTTATCCTCCATTCTTTTATTTTATCCATGAAACGATAATCTGTCAAATCCCAATGAAGCGGTGTAATCGTAGCGTATCCCGCCTGCATTGCGATAACGTCTATCGTATCAGGGAGATCTTCATAGACTACTGGTTCGCCCGTATATTGATAAGCCGTCCTGCCGTCTTCTGCCTGGAAAGGCGTGAAAAATTCCCGGTATTCCCTATTGCCCAAAGTAGTGTATTTCAGACCTTTGATCTCTTCTTTCGGCAAATTCGGCACGTTAATATTTAACACCATGTCAGCAGACATTTTATCCCCCGCCTTTTCCAGTGCCTCTACTGCAAGATGGCAAGCATAGTCAAAATGCTCCGCTTCATGGCTGTTAACCGAAACCGCAACCGACGGTATCCCGCAGATGCTGCCCTCAATCGCCGCTGACACCGTTCCTGAATACAATGTATCCGTTCCATAATTCCCACCATGGTTGATGCCGGAAAAAACCATATCTATTTGAATGCCTTTTTTTTGTAAAATTTTAACGCCGAGCTTTACACAATCCGCTGGCGTTCCCGAAAAACGAATCGCCAATGCTGCATGTTCAAACTCTACTTCCTCTGCGATGATCGGTTTCGAAACGGTAATCCCGTGTCCGCTGGCGCTTCTCTGGCTCTCTGGCGCACAAACATATACATCAGCCTTGCCGGAAAGTGCTTTTACCAGCTCGTAAATTCCCTGTGCCTGAATCCCGTCATCATTGGCAACTAATACATTCATATTTAATACCTCATCGCTTAATTATGTTACTTATTTTATCATAAAAATTTTATAAAATAAACTATATATCATCCTCGCCATAAATTGCGAATATTCAATTATTTGCGGTGAACGGTGAGAAATCGCTGGCCGTAGAGCAGCAAGCTAATGCGGCGAGAAATCGCTGACCGCAAAGCAGCAAACTGATGCTGCGAGCCACAAACAACAAAATGTTCTCCACTGGCAAATCATAAACTAATTGTTTCGGTTCGCTGACCGCAAATTGATACGACAAACGGCACAAATGATAGCAAATTAACGTTACAAACAGCGAGCCAACGCTACACACCGCATACCGCAAGCTATTTCAACTAGCTGTAAACTGCAATCGGTAAATTGGCGCTACGAACAGAAAGCCGACACTACACACCGTATACCGCAAGCTATTTCAACTAACTGTAAACCGCAATCTGTAAATTGGCGCTACGAACAGAAAGCCAACGCTACGCACCGCATACTGCAAGCTATTTCAACTAACTGTAAACCGCAATCTGTAAATTGGCGCTACGAACAGAAAACCGACACTACACACCGCATACCGCAAACGATTTCAACTAGCTGTAAACCGCAATCCGTAAATTGACGTTACGAACAGAAAGCCAACACTGCGCACCGCATACCGCAAACTATTTCAACTAACTGTAAACCGCAATCTATAAATTGGCACTACGAACAGAAAGCCGACACTACACAACCGACGAGCGACGCAATATGCTTCACTGATAAATGATAAGATGATGTCTCTCGTGGCAGTTCATAGATTGATGTCGCTAATCGCAAAAATATGCAGCAATGTTCGCTTTGTATACAGAATACATCAAAATAACGTGATGGTCAATGCCCTAAAAATATTTTTATGCTGCGATATTTATATTGCAATATTGTGGATACTGCAACAAATCAACGATACTTAAGGTGAATGGTAACAGGAAAATCCATACTACGACACTGAACGACTTCCTACGATTCTCAAGTGTAAATCAATGAACTTTGCCACCGATGTACCTAGAAATTTTTATTTTGATACAATCCATCATAAATGCAAAGCCAGAATTCACACCGTGGCTTCAAACTGCACTACAGATCATGCCGTGTATAAAACATACACAAATATGCACGCATGATTTTTCTTTAAAAGTACAAAAATGCACTTTTTTGATATTTTTTTATAATTAACGCACACTAACTCATCCACATACAGCCACAAATTGTTCTTTTTATCGGTGTATTTATATAGTTTTTTGGTAAATTCATACATAAAAGTTAAAAATCTGCTGTTATCATGCTTTGATATGCTCAGTCATACCGAAATTCAGCGTATATAAATTCTATATTGAGAATGTTTATACAGAATTTTGTTTAATCGCAGGAGTTAGTGTGCATTAACTTCGATTTTCAAGAAAAAATAAACATTTTCACTGTTTATCCATCTTGAATCTGTAACAAATGCATCTCTTCCACCGATAACTCCAATCATCAAGATATGGAAAATGCATTTCTCCTGGCGATTCCAATGATTGATAGATAAAACGTTATTTTCTCTGGCAACAATGACAACTATTGACCTACGGCAAATACATCCTTTCCGACGTTAACTCCAATTATCAAGATATGACAAATGTATTTTCTCTGACATCGGATCGAACCCGGTCATTAGCATATAATAAATGCATTGCTTCTGGCGATAGCTCAATCATCGACATATAGCAAATGCATTTCCTCTGACAACGAGCCGAACCCGACCATTGACATATAATAAATGTATTGCTCCTAGCACAAATCAAACAATATAATGATTTGAAGGAACTTGAAATAAAAAACTGCCAGAGGAATCAATACACCGTTGATTTCTCTGGCAGTTCTCATGGTCAGGAGAATATTCCGCTGCTCCTTCCCTAATTTTTCCGCATCAGTGGTTTCTACTTTACGCCGCCTTTCAATCGCCTAGCACTTTTCCAATCGAATCATTGATGACCAGCGTCGCTTTGCTATCATACCCTGTTTCGGATTTGTTGATCAAAATCAAATTTTTTCCGTTAAAGTAGTTGATTAACCCTGCGGCAGGATATACCACCAAGGAAGTACCACCCACGATGAGTGTATCGGCAGCGCTGATCGCATTAACTGCACCCATCACGACAGAATCATCTAGCGGCTCTTCATAAAGCACTACATCAGGCTTTACTGTAGCGCCGCATTTCCGGCATACAGGAATTCCATGATCACAATTTTTCTCATCCA